>NZ_JBFAAX010000011.1:16019-44485 GCF_040639995.1 Actinosynnema sp. NPDC023658
TGGGTGTTTCGTTGCTTTCAGTTGTCGGTGTGGTGGGTGCTCCGCTCGCCCCCGACCTCGACCCAGCCACCGGGGTCACCCGGTTGGTGGCCGTGCTCGGCGCCCTGGCCGCCGGGTTCACCGACGCGCTCCCCCGGCACGCGCCCGAGCCGCAGACGTCCGCGGAAACTCCCGACCGAACCCCGGAGCAAACTCCGGCGGAGAATCACGCCACCGCGCAGCCCTCCACCCGTTCAGCCGAATCGGCGCTGCGGGAGAGCGAGGCGAAGTTCCGCGCCGTCTTCCAGACGTCGGCACTGGCCATCGTGGTCACCGACACCCACGGCGTGATCATGGACTGCAACGACGCGATGCTCTCGATGCTCGACCGCACCGCCGACGACTTGATCGGATCGGTCGCCCGCGACCTCGTTCACCCGGACGAACGCGAAGTCATGTCCGAGGTCGGTCGGCAATTGCACGCCGGGCTGGAACACGTCCGCGTGGAAACGCGGTTGGTGCGCGGTGACGGCGACCTGGTCGAGGTGCTCGTCGCGCTGGCCCTGCTGCGCGACGACGACGGCGAGCCCGCCTACTACGTGACCATGATCCAGAGCCTCGACGAGGTCCGGGCGCTGCAGACGCAGCTGGTGCGGCAGAGCCTGCACGACATCCAGACCGGCCTGGCGAACCGCTCGCAGTTCATCGGCTGGCTGGAGAACGCGGTCGGTTTCCGCGGCCCCGAGACGCTCGCGCTGGTCGTGTTCGACCTGGACGGGTTCCGGGTGGTCAACGACGCGTTCGGGCACGAGGTCGGCAACCGGGTCCTCACCGTGGTCGCCCACCACCTGCGGTCGGTGTTCGACGGCGTCGGGCAGCTGGCCCGGATCGGGCCGGACGAGTTCGGCGTGCTGATCCGCGACCCGGTCGACTCCGCGACGGTGGTGACGATGGCCGAGTCGGCCGTCGAGCTGCTGGCCGAGCCGGTGTGGGTGGGTGAGGACGGCGTCGGCGTGACCGCCAGCGTGGGCATCGTGGTGCAGCCCGCGCGCGGTGCGGACGCGGCCGAGCTGCTGCGCTGCGTCGACCTGACCGTGCGGTGGGCCAAGGACGACGGCAAGGCGCAGTGGGCGCTCTACGACAAGGAGCGCGACCAGCGCGAGCGCGCCCGGATGCGGTTGGCGGCGTCGGTCGCGGGCGGGCTGGAGCAGAACGACTTCCGGGTGGACTACGAGCCGGTGCGCTCGCTGGTGGACGGGTCGCTGCTGGCCGTCGAGGCACGCGTGCGGTGGGACCACCCGACGGAGGGCCTGCTCGACCCGCAGGCGCTGGTGTCGCTGACGACGTGCACCGGGATGGCGGCCCGGCTGGGCAAGTGGGCGATCGAGCGGGCGTGCCGGGACGCGGGCCGCTGGCACGCCGACTTCGGCGACGCCACGCCGGTGCTGAGCATGGACCTGACCGCCCGGCAGTGCCAGGAGCCGGAGCTGGTGGCGAGCGTGCGGCAGGTGCTGCGGGACAGCGGCCTGCCGGCGCGGCTGCTCCAGTTCGAGCTGAGCGAGCAGCTGCCCGCGCTGATCAACGACGACCAGGCGGAGGAGCTGACGTTCCTGGCCGAGCACGGCGTGCGGCTGGTGCTCGACCAGGTGGGCGGCGGCAACGTCCAGGTGGACCGGTTGCGGCGGCTGCCGCTGACCGCGGTGAAGTTCCAGGGCTCCCCGGTGTACGGGCTCGCGGACGGCGCGGACCCGGTGGAGGAGAGCGCGGCCGTGGCGCTGCTCACGTGGGCGCGGTCGCTGGGGCTCCCGCTGTACGCGGCCGGCGTGCGCACCGAGGCCGAGGCCCGGCGGCTGGTCGAGCTGGGCGTCACGGGCGCGCAGGGCCCGCTGTTCGGGTCGTCCCTGCTGACGTGCGACGAGGTCTCCGCGATTCTTGGCAAGTCCTGACCGGACGCTCAGCCTGCTCATAGGCTGCGGGTCGACCCTGAGTGCATGACGACGACACAGGACTTCCCCGCCATGAGCGGGTCGTTGCAGGAGCCGGCACCGTTCTGGCGGCGGCGGACCGGGACGGTCGTGACCTCGGCGGCACTGGTGGCCGCGCTGTTCGGCGGCGTGACCGGTGGCGTGGTCGGCGCGCTGAACGCGTCGGGCGGCGGGGTGGCGGCGGTGAGCAGCCCGGTGGCCCTCAACGCCTCGTCCACCTCGGACGTCTCGACGATCGCGGCGAAGGTGCTGCCGAGCGTCGTGCAGGTCAACGTCCGGTCGGGGCAGGGCGAGGGGCTCGGGTCCGGCGTGGTGCTGACCCCGGACGGTCGGATCCTCACCAACAACCACGTGGTCGCCGGCGCGCAGCAGGTGACCGTGACGTTGAGCGACGGGCGGACCGTCGACGCCGCGGTGCTGGGCGCGGACGCGTCCAGCGACCTGGCGGTCGTGCAGGCGTCGGGGGTGAGCGGGTTGACGCCCGCGAAGTTCGGTGACTCCGACCGGGTGAAGATCGGGGACCAGGTCGTGGCGATCGGTTCGCCGGAGGGCCTCCAGGGCACCGTGACGTCCGGGATCGTCAGCGCGCTGGACCGGACGGTGACCGTGCCGGGCACCTCGACCGGGCGCCGCGACTCGTCGGTCAGCTACCAGGCGATCCAGACCGACGCGTCGATCAACCCGGGCAACTCGGGCGGGCCGCTGGTGAACGCGGCGGGCGAGGTCGTCGGCATCAACTCCGCGATCTACTCGCCGGCGTCGGACGGCGGTCAGGCGGGCAGCGTGGGCATCGGCTTCGCGATCCCGTCCGACCAGGTGCAGCAGATCGTCAACCGGTTGTCGTGAGTGCTTGGATCGCGGTGTGGACGTCGAACTCGCGGTGGTCGGTGAACAGGACAAGGTCGTGCTGGCCAACCTGATCCAGTTGTACCAGCACGACTTCTCCGAGATCCGGGACCTGCCGCTCACCCGGCACGGCACGTTCGGCTACCCCTACCTCGACCACTACTTCACCGAGGGTGGGCGGGAGGCGTACTTCATCGAGGCCCGCGGCGAGCTCGCGGGCTTCGCCCTGTGCAGGGGCGACCTGGACGAGGACGGCTCGTGGAACGTGGCCGAGTTCTTCGTCGCCCGCGGTCACCGGGGGCGCGGGGTGGCGCGCGAGGCGGCACGCCGCCTGTTCGCCCGGCACCCCGGCGTGTGGACGTTGTCCGTCGACCACGCCAACACCGCCGCCGCGGCGTTCTGGTCGTCCGTCGTGGAGGAACTCGCGACCGGTCCGGTCACCGCCGTCGACCTGGCCGATCCGGTGCCGCGCACGCGCCTGCGGTTCCGGGTGGCGTGACCGCGGCCCCACCACCCGGCTCCCACCTCAGCCCAGCCACTCCGGGCGCAGCGGCATGTGCGACGTCGTGCCGTCCAGCTTCACGCCCAGCACCTGGTGCAGCTGGATGTTGTTGCGCTCGAAGCCCAACCGGGACGCGGCGAGGTACAGCCGCCACACCCTCGCCCGGCCCAGCCCGACCTCGGTCACCGCGTCGTCCCAGTGCTTCTCGAGGTTGTCGCACCACCCCGCCAACGTCATGGCGTAGTGCTCGCGCAGGTTCTCCTCGTGCCGCACCTCGAACCCGGTGTCGTGCATCAACGACACCAGGTGCCCCGGCCCGACCAGCTCGCCGTCCGGGAACACGTACCGGCCGATGAACCCGCCGGTGCGGGCGCGCTGCTTGTTGTCCGGCCGGGTGATGCAGTGGTTGAGCATCCGCCCGCCGGGCTTCAGCTTCCCGTACAGCGACCGGAAGTACCCGGGCAGCTTCGCCTTGCCGATGTGCTCGGTCAGGCCGATGGAGCTGACCGCGTCGAACCCGGTCTCCCGCACGTCCCGGTAGTCGAGGAAGCGCACCTCGGCCAGGTCGGACAGGCCGGCCTCCACGATCGCCTTCTGCGCCCACTCGGCCTGGTTGCGCGACAACGTCACGCCCAGCGCCTGCACGCCGTACTCGCGGGCGGCGTGCATGACCATCCCGCCCCAGCCGCAGCCGACGTCGAGCAGCCGCATGCCGGGCTTGAGCCCGAGCTTGCGCGCCACCAGGTCGTGCTTGGCGAACTGCGCCTCCTCCAACGTGGACTCCGCGGTCGGGTACACGGCGCACGTGTACGCCATCGACGGACCGAGGATCCACTCGTAGAACGTGTTCGACACGTCGTAGTGGTGCGCGATCGCCTCCCGGTCGCGCGCCTTCGAGTGCCGCAGGCCGCGCAACCGCCGCTCCTGCGGCGGCACCTCCACCCGCGTACCCAGCCGGGTGCGCCCGAGGGTCGCCAACAACTCCAGCCGCTCGCCCCAGGGCACCTCGCTCAGCGAGATGTCGGACAGCTGCTTCAACGCGCCGTACACGTCACCGATGATCTCCAGGTGCCCGGTCACGTACGCGCGTGCCAGCCCCAGCTCACCGGGCGCCGACGCCAGGTAGGACAACGCCTCCGGTGTGCGCACCTCGATGCTCACACCCGCGTCGGCCGGCCCCGCCTGGCTCCCGTCGTACGCGCTGAACCGCACGGACGCGCCGCCTCCGACCGCCCGCTGGAACACCTCCGCCAACCGCACGACCCCGACTCCCTTCACCTACGCAGAACACACTTGGCGTACAAATCGGGCAGCCGGCCCGCCGGGTCGTACCGCTTCTTCAGGTCCTGGTACGTCGGGCCGTTGTAGTTCTCCCAGAACTCGTCCTCGTCGTAGTACGAGTCGGAGTAGAGCGACTTGTGCCCGCCCAGCTCGGTGACCTTCTCCTCGATCAGCCGGTTACGGCTGCCCAGCTCCTCGTCGGGCCGCAGCGACACCGTCGACCAGAAGCCGACGTTGACGTACAGCACGTCAGGGTCCATCGGGTACAGCGGCCAGCCCGGCCGGCGACCGTCCTCCCGGTTCCGCAACCGCACCGGGCACAGCCACACCGGGCTGATGCCGACCTCGCGGTGGAAGAAGTCCAGGAACTCGGCGAGCCGGTCGACCGGGATCTCCACGTCCTGGATCACCGGTTCCTGCACCGCCTTGCTCAACCGGTCCGACAGCTTGTGCCGGCGGTCCCACGCCACGACCTTGCGGTAGACGTCCGAGCGCAGGTACCGCTTGGGCACCAGGCGGCGCGCCAGCGGGTGCTGCACGCCGAACGCGCGCGAGCACCAGAACCAGTCGGTGTCCCACCGCCAGATGTAGTCCCGGACGGTCAGGTAGTCGGTGCTGCGCTCCTGGATGGACCGGTAGTAGATGTGGTTGCCGGTGTAGTCCGACGTCCACGGCGCGGTCTCGGCCCAGTTCCCCAGGGTCAGGTACTGCTCCCGACCGGAGAACACCGTGCCGTCCACGAAGTCGACCGGTTCGTCCCGGTAGGAGCCCTCGGCGCAGACGGCGGCGATCACCTCGGCGCACTCGGCCGCGTCCGCGAAGGGCACGTGTCGCAGGCGTACGTACGGTTTGACCGGTTCGAGCTCGATGTCCAGTCGCAACGTGTAGCCGAGCGTCCCGTACGAGTTCGGGAACCCGCGGAACAGGTCGTCCTCCGGACCCACGACGACGACCTCGCCGTCACCCGTCATGACTTCGAGTTCGCGCACCGACTCGTGCGGCAGTCCATTGCGGTACGAACTGGACTCGATGCCCAGACCCGCCACCGCGCCGCCCAGCGTGATCGTCTTGAGCTGCGGGACGACCAGCGGCATGAGACCGTGGGGGAGGGTCGCGTCGACCAGGTGCTCGTAGGTCGTCATGCCCTGCACCTGCGCGGTCCGCGCCTCGGGGTCGACCGACAGGACCCGGTCGAACCTGGCCACGTCCAGCCCGCCGGACTGGTCGGCGCGGAACCGGAAGAGGTTCGACGTCGCCTTGGCCAGGCGCACGGGTGCGCCTGGCGGTATAGCCGCGTACTGGCCGCGCAGGGCGGCCACCGCGCGACTGTGTTCCGCCGCTCGACCGTGCTCGGCCGCTCGACTCCGCTCGGGGTGATCGGTCACGGCACCGACGTTAGGCCGCCGGAGCTTGATCAGCACCCCCAAATTTCACGCCCATCCAAGTTACCCGCGAGTAGTAGGCTACGTGGTTATGACCCACGCCACTCACGAGGTGACCAACCAGGTCCCGCCGCTGGAAGGCCACGACGTCTCCGCCGACCCGGCGCTGCTGGACGGCCTGCGGCGCGGCGGGGCGGAGTGGGCCGAACCGGAGCTGCGCGCGCTGGGGGTGCTCGCGGGCACCCCGCACGTCCAGGACCTGGGCCGGCTGGCCAACGCCCACCCACCCGTGCTGCACACCCACGACCGGTACGGGCACCGGGTGGACGAGGTCGAGTTCCACCCGGCCTGGCACGAGCTGATGGGCACGGCCGTCGCGAACGGCCTGCACGCCGCGCCGTGGCGGGACGACCGGCCGGGCGCGCACGTCGCCCGCGCGGCCAAGTTCTTCGTGTGGAGCCAGGCCGAGGCGGGCCACGGCTGCCCGATCTCGATGACCTACGCGGCCGTGCCCGCGCTGCGCCGCACGCCCGCGCTGGCCGAGCGGTTCGAGCCGCTGCTGGCGTCCCGCGAGTACGACTTCGGGCTGCGCGCGCCGGACACCAAGCGCGGGCTCATCGCGGGCATGTCGATGACCGAGAAGCAGGGCGGCTCGGACGTGCGGTCGAACACCACGCGCGCCGTGCCGCAGGGCGACCACTACCTGCTGACCGGGCACAAGTGGTTCACGTCCGCGCCGATGTCCGATTTGTTCCTCACCCTGGCGCAGGCGCCGGGCGGCCTGTCGTGCTTCGTGCTGCCGCGCGTGCTGCCCGACGGCACGCGCAACGCGATGTTCCTGCAACGGCTGAAGGACAAGCTCGGCAACAAGTCGAACGCGTCCGCGGAGCTGGAGTACGACGGCGCGGTGGGGTGGCTGGTCGGTGAGGAAGGCCGGGGCGTGCGGACCATCATCGAGATGGTCAACACGACCAGGCTGGACTGCGTGATCGGCTCGGCGTCCGGGATGCGGCTCGGGCTGACCCAGGCCACGCACCACGCGGCGCACCGCAAGGCGTTCGGCGCGTACCTGGTCGACCAGCCGGCGATGCGGAACGTGCTGGCCGACCTGGCGGTGGAGTCGGAGGCGGCGACCACGGTGGCGCTGTGGCTGGCGGGCAACCGGAGCAGGCTCGGGCTCGCGGTGAGCAAGTACTGGGTGTGCAAGCGGGCGCCCGCGCACGCCGCCGAGGCGTTGGAGTGCCTGGGCGGGAACGGGTACATCGAGGACTCGGGGATGCCCCGGCTGTTCCGCGAGTCGCCGCTGATGTCCATCTGGGAGGGCTCGGGCAACGTCGCCGCGCTGGACGCGCTGCGGGCGATGGGGCGTTCACCGGAGGCGGTGGAGGAGTTCTTCGGTGAGCTGGACGCGGCGCGCGGCGCCGACCGGCGGCTGGACGCGGCGGTCGACGGGCTGAAGGGCGAGCTGACCGACCTCGGTGACCTCGAGGTGCGGGCGCGCAGGCTGGTGGAGCGGATGGCGCTGGCGTTGCAGGGGGCGTTGCTGGTGCGGTTCGGTCACCCGGCGGTGGCGGACGCGTTCTGCGCGTCGCGGCTGTCCGGCGACTGGGGCGCGGCGTTCGGCACCCTGCCGCGCGGGGTCGACTTCGGCGCGATCGTGGAGCGGGGGTTGCCGAAGCCGTGAGCGCGGTCCGGGTGGAGCGGTCGGGGCCGGTGTTCACCGTGCTGCTGAACCGGCCGGCGGTGCGCAACGCGGTGGACGGGCCGACGGCGCACACGTTGACCGAGGTGTTCCGCGAGTTCGACGAGGACCCGACGGCGGCGGTGGCCGTGCTGCACGGCGAGGGCGGCACGTTCTGCTCGGGCGCGGACCTCAAGGCGATCGGGACGCCGAGGGGCAACGACCCGCGGTCGCCGTCCGGGCCGATGGGGCCGACGCGGCTGCGGCTGTCCAAGCCGGTGGTCGCCGCCGTGTCCGGGCACGCGGTGGCGGGAGGGTTGGAGCTGGCGCTGTGGTGCGACCTGCGGGTGGCCGACGACGACGCCGTGTTCGGGGTGTTCTGCCGGCGGTGGGGCGTGCCGCTGATCGACGGCGGGACCGTGCGGCTGCCCCGGTTGATCGGCGCGTCGCGGGCGATGGACCTGGTGCTGACCGGTCGGCCGGTGGGCGCGGTGGAGGCGTTGGACATGGGGCTGGTGAACCGGGTGGTGCCCAGCGGCTCCTCCCGGTTGGCCGCGGAGGCGCTGGCGCGGGAGATCGCCGCGTTCCCGCAGGTGTGCCTGCGCGAGGACCGGCTGTCGCTGCTGGAGCAGGAGGGCCTGCCCGAGGCGGAGGCGCTGGCGGGTGAACTGGCCCACGGCCTCGTGTCCCTGACCGAGGTGGAGCAGGGCCTGCGCCGCTTCCAGTCGGGCGAAGGCCGCCACGGCCACTTCTGACCCGCGAGAGTCCTACCTTCACGCGCCGAGAGTCCAACGTTCAGATCGCGCGTGTCCTACGTTCGCGTCACGCGTGTCCTACGTTCCCGTACCCCATGTTGAACACTCAGGTCGGCCGCACCGCCGTTCCGAGCGTTCAACATGGGTGTTCCGAACGTAGGACACGCGCGTTCCGGACGTAGGACACGCGCGGAGGTAGGGCTCGGGTGGTCAGGCGGAGTGGGGCAGGCCCAGTTCGCGGGCGATCAGCATCTTCTGGACCTCGCTCGTGCCCTCACCGATCTCCAGGATCTTCGCGTCCCGGTAGAACCGGCCGACCGGGTACTCGTTCATGAACCCGTACCCGCCGAAGATCTGGGTCGCCTCACGCGCGTTGTCCATCGCAGCCTCCGACGACACCAGCTTGGCGATGGCCGCCTCGCGCTTGAACGGCTCGCCGCGCAGCATCTTCGCCGCCGCCTGGTAGTACGCCAGCCGCGAGGTGTGCGTGCGGGCCTCCATCTCCGCGATCTTGAACTGGATCGCCTGGTACTGGCCGATCCGGTGGCCGAACGCCTCGCGCTCGCCCACGTACCGCAGGCACTCGTCCACGCACCCCTGCGCCAGGCCGACGCCGACGGCCGCGATCGCCACCCGCCCCTCGTCCAACGTCTGCAGGAACTGCGCGTACCCGCGCCCGCGCTCACCGACCAGGTTCGCCAGCGGCACGCGGCAGTCCTGGAACGACAGCTCGCGCGTGTCGGACGCGTTCCAGCCGACCTTGGAGTACTTGCGCGACACGGAGAACCCAGGGGTCCCGGTCGGCACGATGATGGCCGAGATCTCCGGCCGGCCGTTCTCCCGCCGCCCGGTCACCGCCGCCACCGTGACCAGGCCGGTGATGTCCGTGCCCGAGTTGGTGATGAACGCCTTGGTCCCGTTGAGCACCCACTCGTCACCGTCGACCCGCGCGGTGGTCCGCAGCGCGCCCGCGTCCGACCCGCCACCCGGCTCGGTGAGCCCGAACGCCCCCAGCGCCTCACCGGAGCACAGCCGGGGCAGCCACTCGGCCTTCTGCTCGTCGCTGCCGAACCGGAACAGCGGCATCGCGCCCAGCGAGACGCCCGCCTCCAGCGTGATCGCGACCGACGAGT
The DNA here is from genome assembly GCF_040639995.1 of Actinosynnema sp. NPDC023658. Taxonomy (NCBI): domain Bacteria; kingdom Bacillati; phylum Actinomycetota; class Actinomycetes; order Pseudonocardiales; family Pseudonocardiaceae; genus Actinosynnema; species Actinosynnema sp. NPDC023658. The sequence continues at coordinate 25,564 of NZ_JBFAAX010000011.1, forward strand.
CGACCCGCGCCAGCTCCTCCAGCGCCAGGCACAACGCGAAGTAGTCGCCGCCCATGCCGCCGAACTCCTCCGGGAACGGCAGCCCGAACAGGCCCATCCGCCCCATCCTGGCGACGATGTCGTACGGGAACTCCTCGCGCTCGTAGAACCCGCCGATGACCGGCGCGACCTCCTCGCGGGCGAACTCCTCGACGGTCTTGCGCAGCGCCTCGTAGTCCTCGTCAAGGCGGAAGTCCAACATCGCTCACTCCTGGTGGGGCACGACGACGGCTAGGGGTTGGTCCAGCGCGACCTGTTGGCCGGCCTGGACGTGCACTTCGGCGAGCACGCCGTCCACGGGTGACGTGACGGTGTGCTCCATCTTCATCGCTTCGACCACGAACAACGCCTGACCCGCGGTGACGTGGTCGCCCTCGGCGGCACGCGCCACGAGCACGGTGCCGGGCATGGGGCTGGTCACCGGACCACCGCTGCCCGCCGCCGACGACGACGCGACCTCCGACGGCAGGGTCTCGGTCAACGCCCACGCGTGGCCGTCCGCGCCGAGCCACAGCACGTTGCCGGAACGGGCCGCGGCGTACCGCCGACCGCCGACGACGAGTGAACCGTCGTCGACGGAAGCGCTGAGTCGCAACGGTTCCCGGCCCGCGACCGACACCTCGTCACCGCGCACGCGGACCTCGACGCCGTCGATCAACCACTTCGTCCACGCGTGCTCGCCCACGCGCCAGCCGCCCGACCGGTCCCACGGGTCGTCACCGCGCACCGCGAGCTGCCGCTCCAACGCCGCCGCGGCCAGCACCTCGTCCGGCACGTCGTGGCGCACCAACGAGTCCAGCTTGCGCTCCACCAAGCCGGTGTCCAGCGCACCCGCCCGCACGTCCGGGTCGGTCAGCAGCGCCCGCAGGAACGGGACGTTCGTCGTCACGCCCAGCAGCACGAACCGGCCCAGCGCGGCGTCCAACCGGCGCAACGCCTCGGCCCGCGTCGAGCCGTGCGCGATCACCTTGGCCAGCATCGGGTCGTAGTCGCTGCCCACGGCGAGCCCGACCCGCAGCGCCGAGTCCACCCGCACGTCGTCCGGCTCGTGCAGCGCGAGGACCGTGCCGCCGGTGGGCAGGAAGCCGCGCGCCGGGTCCTCGGCGTAGACGCGCGCCTCGACGGCGTGCCCGGTCAGCTCGACCGACGTGAACCCCAGGGGTTCGCCGGCGGCCACCCGCAGCTGCCACTCGACCAGGTCCACGCCCGTGACCAGCTCGGTCACCGGGTGCTCGACCTGGAGCCGGGTGTTCATCTCCATGAAGTAGTAGTCGCCGGACGCGCCGTCCACGATGAACTCGACCGTGCCCGCGCCGACGTACCCGACCGACCGGGCCGCCTCGACCGCCGCGCTGCCCATGGCCTCGCGCACCTCCGGCGTGAGCAGCGGTGACGGGGCCTCCTCGATGATCTTCTGGTGCCGCCGCTGGAGGCTGCACTCGCGCTCCCCGAGGTGCACGACCCCGCCGTGCGCGTCGGCCAGCACCTGGATCTCGACGTGCCGCGGGTTGCCGACGAACCGCTCGATCAGCAGCGCGTCGTCACCGAACGATCCGCGCGCCTCGCGCCGTGCCGACTCGATGGCGTCCCGCAGCCCGTCCGCGGACCCCACGAGCCGCATCCCCTTGCCGCCACCGCCGGCGGACGGCTTGAGCAGCACCGGGAACCCGATCTCCCCCGCCGCCTCGACCAGGTCGTCGTCGGTCATCCCGACCTCGGTCCGACCCGGCACCACCGGCACGCCGGCCGCCGCGACGGTCAGCTTCGCGCGGATCTTGTCGCCCATCGCCTCGATCGCGTCGGCGGGCGGCCCGATGAACACCAGGCCGGCCTTCTCGCAGGCCCGCGCGAACTCCGCGTTCTCGGCGAGGAACCCGTACCCGGGGTGCACGGCCTGCGCACCCGCAGCCAGGGCGGCCTCGACGATCCGCTCCACCGACAGGTAGCTCTCCCGCGCCGACGCGGGCCCGATCCGCACCGCCACGTCGGCCTGCCGCACGTGCAGCGCGTCGGCGTCGGCGTCGCTGTAGACGGCGACCGACCGGATGCCGAACCGCCGCAACGCGCGGATCACCCGCACCGCGATCTCGCCGCGGTTGGCCACCAGCACGCTGTCGAACATCCCCATCACATCCTGAAGACGCCGTAGGAAACCGGCTCGATCGGGGCGTTCGCCGCCGTGGACAACGCCAGGCCCAGCACCATCCGGGTGTCGAGGGGGTCGATCACGCCGTCGTCCCACAGCCGGGCCGTGGAGTAGTACGGGTTGCCCTGGTCCTCGTACTGCTGCCGGATCGGCGCCTTGAACGCCTCTTCCTCCTCGGCGGACCACTCGTCACCGAGCTGATCGCGCCGCACGGTCGCCAGCACCGACGCCGCCTGCTCGCCGCCCATCACCGAGATCCGGGCGTTCGGCCACATCCACAGGAACCGGGGCGAGTAGGCCCGCCCGCACATCGAGTAGTTGCCCGCGCCGAACGACCCGCCGATGACCACGGTGAACTTCGGCACCCGCGCGCACGCCACCGCCGTCACCATCTTCGCGCCGTGCTTGGCGATGCCCGCCGCCTCGTACTCGCGGCCCACCATGAACCCGCTGATGTTCTGCAGGAACACCAGCGGCACGCGGCGCTGGTCGCACAGCTGGATGAAGTGCGCGCCCTTCAGCGCCGACTCACCGAACAGCACGCCGTTGTTGGCCACGATGCCGACCGGGTGGCCGTGGATCCGGGCGAAGCCGGTGACCAGCGTCGCGCCGTACTCCTTCTTGAACTCCTGGAACCGGCTGCCGTCCACGACGCGGGCGATCACCTCGCGCACGTCGTAGGGCGTGCGGCTGTCGGTCGGCACGACGCCGTACAGCTCGTTCGGGTCCACGGCGGGCTCGACGGTCGGCTCGACCTGCCACGGGCGCGGCTCGCGCGGCCCCAGCGTGCTGACGATCGAGCGGACGATCCGCAACGCGTGCGCGTCGTCCTCCGCGAGGTGGTCGGTGACGCCGGACGTGCGGGAGTGCAGCTCGCCGCCGCCCAGCTCCTCGGCCGTGACGACCTCGCCGGTGGCGGCCTTCACCAGCGGCGGGCCGCCGAGGAAGATCGTGCCCTGGCCGCGCACGATGACCGCTTCGTCCGACATCGCGGGCACGTACGCGCCGCCCGCGGTGCACGACCCGAGCACGGCGGCGATCTGCGGGATGCCGCGGCTGGACATGGTGGCCTGGTTGAAGAAGATGCGGCCGAAGTGGTCGCGGTCCGGGAACACCTCGTCCTGCTTGGGCAGGAACGCGCCGCCGGAGTCCACCAGGTAGACGCACGGCAGGTTGTTCTGCAACGCCACCTCTTGCGCGCGCAGGTGCTTCTTGACCGTCATCGGGTAGTACGTGCCGCCCTTGACGGTGGCGTCGTTGGCGACGACCACGACCTCGCGGCCGGACACGCGGCCGACGCCGGTGATGACGCCGGCGGCGGGCGCCTCGTCGCCGTACATGCCGGTCGCGGCCAGCGGCGACAGCTCCAGGAACGGTGAACCGGGGTCGAGCAGGGCGTCGACCCGGTCGCGGGGCAGCAGCTTGCCGCGCTCGACGTGCCGGGTGCGTGACTTCTCCGGGCCGCCCAGGGCGGCCCGGCCCAACTTCGCGCGCAGGTCGTGCACGAGCCGCGCGTGCTCGTCGTGGTAGCGCCGGAAGGCGTCGGCCGACTTGTCGGCCGTGCTGCGCAGCACCGGGGCGTCCATCGGGCTCCTCGCGGTTAGCCGTCGTTAACCTGAGGAGATGTTAGCGCCTGTTAACGCCGGTTCACAAGCCGGAGGGGACCGCTGGGTGCGGTCCCCTCCGGGTCGGGCGGGTGGTGATCAGCCGGTGACGGCGGTGAGCTGCGGCAGGTAGCCGAGGCGCTGGCCGTTGCGGTTGGGGTGGTACGACTCCTCCACCGGCCACGACAGGCTGTTCAGCCACCAGTCCGACGAGCAGATCTCGTGCCCGGTGAACGGCGTGCGCATGTCGCGGTAGGAGAAGGCCTTCGCGCCCGCCTGTGCGGAGATGACCTGGTGCAGGGTGTCGGCGGCGGAGTTGATCGCCGCGCGCTTGGTGTCGCTCAGGCCGACCGAGCAGCTGCCCGGCACCTTGTACAGGCGCGGGTAGCCGAGGACGACGACGGCCGCGGACGGCGCGCGCGTGCGGATCTGCGTGTAGACGTTGTCCAGCAGGGCGGGCAGGGTGTTGGTGGCGTACGCCTTGGCCTCGTTGACGCGACTCGTGCAGGTCGAGTCGGAGCCGAACGTGCAGGTGGTGATCACGTCGGTGAAGCCGGCGTCGTTCCCACCGATCGAGATGCTGACCAGGGAGGTCGTCGCGGACAGCGCGCTGACCTGGTTGGCGAGGACGTCACCGGTCTTGGCGCCGGAGCAGGCCACGAACTTGAACGACGCGGGCGCGTGCGACGCGGCCCAGAGGGCGGGGTAGCTGTACTGGCTGCGCTTGCAGCTGCCGGAGTCGCTGTAGTACGAGCCGGTGCCCGTCCCGGAGGAGTAGGAGTCGCCGAGTGCGACGTAGTTGGCGGCGGCGGCTTCGGCCGGCACGACGAGTGCCAGTGAAGCCACGAGTGCCAGCGCCGCGCTGGACAGTGTTCGGACAAGGCGCATCGGAGCCTCCCGGAGGGAAACAACGCAGGGTGTGATGCGGAGCACAACAAGAGCTACCAGTAAGTAGTCCTATATAAGAAGAGTGGGTCAAGAGTTAACTACGCGTTTCGCCGGGCCGGTCCGTGATCGTTCACCGACGATCTGGTTAACGCCCGTTTACGTACGCTGGGCTGGCCGTTTAAGATGGGCGGCGTGCCAGACGAGCCAGCGAAGCAGACCCGCCGGGAGCAGATCCTGGCCGCCGCCGCCGAACTGTTCGCCCGGCACGGCTTCCACGGCGTCGGCATCGACGACATCGGCGCGGCGGTGGGGATTTCCGGGCCGGCGCTGTACCGGCACTTCCGCAGCAAGGACGCGATGCTGGGCGAGATGCTCACGTCGATCAGCGAGCGGTTGCTCGACGGCGGGCTGAACCGCGTGGCGGCGTCGGGCGACCCGGCGCACGCGTTGCGGGAGCTGATCCGGTGGCACGTCGACTTCGCGTTGGACGACCCGGCGCTGATCACCGTGCAGATCCGGAACCTGGCGAACCTGACCGACCCCGACCGGCGGCGGGTGAGGGCGCTCCAGCGCCGGTACGTCGAGGTGTGGGTGGAGACCATCCGCAAGACCTCGCCCGAGGTGGACGAGCCCACCGCGCGTGCCGCGGCGCACGCCGTCTTCGGCCTGATCAACTCCACGCCGCACAGCGCCCACCTGGACCGCGACCAGATGGCGGCACTGCTCTCGCAGATGGCGCTGGCGTCCCTGTCGGGCGCGCTCCCCGTCAACCCCTGAACTGCCGCGAACGCGCAGGTCGCATGTTCTGAGCGTTCAACTCGGTTGTTCCGGGCGTAGGACTCTCGCGACGTGGAGGTAGGACTCTCGCGGTCCGGAGGGAGGACACGCGGGGATCTGTGGCGGTTCGAGTGGGCGGTCCGTACGCTGGGTTGCCAATGGGAAACGTGTCGTTGAACACCACCGGCTGGTGGCCGGGACTCCGGTTGCTCGCCCGTCTGCCCGCCTGGTTCCGGTTCGTGGTGGTCACGCTGGCCGTGTTCGTGTGCGGGGTGATCGCGTCCCGCCCGGCGGGCGCCACCGACACCGCCCCGCTCACCGGTGACGTCGCGACCGCCGCGAGAGCGGTCGAGGCGATGGCGAACCCGGGCGGGGCCAACCCGCTGACCTGGTTCCCGGCCGACTTCAACGAGGTGGTCGACCGCGACCCGCTGGTGGTCACCGCGCCGGACGGCACGACCCGGGCCACCTCCCCCGGCGGCGGCTGCTCCGGGCCCGCGGGTGACACGGAGTGGGACTTCGGCACCGGCTGCCGCGCCCACGACCTCGGCTACGACCTGCTCCGCTACGCCGAGCTGAAGGGCCGCCCGCTCGCGCCGGAAGCCCGCAAGGCGCTCGACGCCCGGCTCGCCACCGACATGCACACCCAGTGCGACCTCAACCCGCGCGGCCACGGCACGCGGTGCCACGCCGCCGCGCAGCTCTACGCGGCCGGCCTGGAGTTCAACTCGTGGCGGCAGCGCTGGGGCCCGCCCGGCCACGAGCCGGTCCTCGCCTGGGGCTTCGGCAGCGCCGTCGTCGTGTTCCTGCTGCTCGCTCGCCTGCCGCGCAGGCAGGAGCCCGACGCCGTGGACGACGCACCGCGCCCGCCACCCGCGCACGACCGCTACGCCACGTTCCTGCGGCTGGCCGCGCTCGGCCTGGTGGTCATCGGCCAGTCGCTGATCACCGTGCTGCACTGGGCCGGGCTGAGCGCGAACTGGCTGTGGCTGCTCACCTGGGCCCTCCAGGTGATCCCGGTCTTCTACTTCGCCGGCGGCCACGCCAACCTCGCCGGCTGGTACGCCGTGCAGGCCGAGCAGGGCGGCTACGGCCGCTACCTGGCCGCCCGCATCTCCTGGCTGCTGCGGCCGGTGCTGGCGTTCGTGCTGGCGTGGCTCGTCCTCCCGCTGCCGCTCGAACTGCTCGACGTGGACAAGTCGCGGGTGGAGACGTTCGGCCGGCTGATCGCGCACCCGCTGTGGTTCCTCGGCCTGTACGTGGTCGCGGTCGCGGCCACCCCGGTGATGGCCTGGCTGCACCACCACGCCCGCCTGGTCACGCCGGTGGCGCTGGTCGCCGCGATGATCGTGGTGGACCTGGTCCGGATCGGCTTCGACTGGCGGGCCGGCGGCTACCTCAACCTGGTGCTCGGCGTGCTGCTGCTGCAACAGCTCGGCTTCCACTACGCCGACGGCAGCCTGCACCGCATCTCGCGCAAGGTGCTCGCCGCGCTCGCGGTGGCCGCCGTGCCCGCGCTGCTCGCGCTGATCACGTTCGGCGGCTACCCCCGCACGATGATGCCGCTGCCCGGCGAGGGCAGCTCGAACCTCAGCCCGCCCACCGTCTGCCTGCTGGTGCTCGGCCTGGCCCAGATCTGCCTGGTCCTGCTGCTCCGGCCCGGCATCACGGCCTGGCTCGCGGGCAGCAGGCAGTGGCGGGTGGTCGAGTTCGCCCGCTCCGCGCCCATGACGGTCTACCTCGGCTACCTCACCCTGCTCGCCACCGTGTCCGGCGTGCTCGGCCTGCTCGACTCACCGTCCGCGTTCGACTGGGTCACCACCCGGCCGCGCTGGTTGGCCGTGCTGGTGCTGCTGCTCCTGCCGGTGCTGCTGGCGTTCCACCGCTTCGAGCGCAACGCCGCCGTCGCGCCCTGCCGCACCCGCGAGACCCACCGCACCCGGCTGGCGGTCACGCTCGGCGCGGGCTACGGCGTGCTGGGCGTCCTCGGGTTCGTGGTCACCGGGTTCGCGGGCACGGCGGGCACCCTGGTCGTGTTCGAGGTCGACCCGCTGCAGAACCTCATCCACCTGCTGCTCGGCTGGTACCTGCTGCACACCGCGCACGCCGGCACCTGCCACGGCCGCCGGCCCTGGCTGCTGACCGCGCTGGCCTGCGTCCCGCCGCTGCTGGCGCTGGAACCGACCGGCGCGCTGGTCGCCCTGCACGGCGGCACGATCGTCGTCGCGCTGCTGGCGGCGATACCGAAGCAGGACCAGGCACACGCCGGCGAACACGGGCAGCCACGTCCCGCGCTCCAGCACCCATAGCCCGTCCACCGGCGGGGTGTGCAGGCCGCGCAGCGCGCCGAACACCGACCCGACCAACGTCACCACCAGCAACGCGCTCTGGTGCACCAGGAAGATCGGCAACGCCCGCGCGTTCAGCGCCCGTGCGACCGAGGTCCGGCCCAGGAACGTCGGCCGGACCAGCAGCACCAAGCCCACCTGGGCCAGCGCCAGCGCCAGCGCGGCGGCCGACGGCGGGTTCAGGTTCGACTCGGCCGCGCCCGGCACCCCGACCGCGCTGACCGGGTAACCGGCCGCCAGCAGCGAGCCGAACGCCACCGCGCCCGCCGCGAACAGCCCCGCACCCCAGGAGCGGCGCTGCCCGCGTTGGGCCACGAGCACGCCCACCTGCCACGGCGCCCACCACACCGCGACCACGTTCACCCACCCGACGTCCAGCGCCACCAGCACCACCGGGACCGCCAGGCCCCACCACCCCATCCGCAGCAGCAGCGGGGTCAACGCCGACAGCACCACGTACACGGCGAGGAACCACAGCGGCGTCACGACGAGGTACCCGACCGTCATCACCGTCTGCTGCGGCAGACCGCGCAGCGACAGTCCGAACAGGACAGTCGCCCACACCCCCAGCAGGACCGCCACCGGCACCAGGAGCTTGCGGGCCTTCACCCACCACGGCACGCGCGACCGCGCCGCGCCGAACCCCCCGGTGAAGAAGAACAGCCCCAACGTCTGCAGCACCCAGCTCACCGGGGCCAAGCCGGGCACCCACCGCAGCGGGCTGTCCACCACCAGCCCGTCCTCGGTCAGCACCACGGCGGTCACCAGCCAGTGACCCAGCACCACCCCGCCGATCGCGATCGCGCGCGTGGCGTCGACCACCGGGTCCCGGCTCACGGCTGCTCCCCCACCGCGATCCGGGTCAGGGCGCGCAACGACGGCGTGCCCTCCCGGAAGTACTCGTCGTGCGCGATGTCGCCCGCGTCGAACACCCGCGCGCCGAACGCCGGGTCGACCGGGTCCGGCCCGTGCCCCAGGTCGCCCAGCCGCACCGACGGCACCCACCGCGTCCAGTCCCGTCCGCCGCGCGCCGCCCACACCCGCGCGCCCGAGGAGACCGCGTCCACCCGGACGCCGGGCGAGCCGAGGAACACCACGTCGTCGACCGGCGGCTGGGCCAGCCCGCACACCACCGAGCCGTAGCTGTGGCACAGCAGGTGCACGTGGCCCGGCAGCGTGCGCACGTAGTCGTCCAGCGCGACCGCGCCGGCCCGCGCCAACCGCCCGGAGGCCGCGTCGACCCCGAGGCCGGACGGCGTCCGGTAGCCGAGCCAGGCGACCACGGCGACGTCGAACCGGCCGATCGACGCGTGCAGGTCGTGCGCCATCCGCCCGACCGTGGCGCCGAACCGGCGATCGTCCACATCGGACCCCGGCACGACGACCGCGACGTGCGCGGCCCGCGCGAGGTCGCCGTGGACCTCGACGCGGGGGGTGAACGCGGGCGGGTCGGCCCCCGGTGTCACCAGGACCAGCAGCGCGGCCACCAGGGCGATCTTGTTCGGCATGGCGCCGAAGTTAGGGAGACCACCCGCCCCGGGACGTCACCCCGCGGTGCCGTTCCCGGACCGCTACCCCGGTACCACCAGACCGGACTCGTAGGCCGCGATCACCGCCTGCGCGCGGTCACGCAGCCCCAGCTTCATCAGCACCCGGCTCACGTGCGTCTTGACCGTCTGCTCGGCCAGCACGAGGTGCGCGGCGATCTCGCCGTTCGACAGGCCCTGCGCGATCAGCAGCAGCACCTCGGTCTCCCGCTCGGTCAGCGCGCTCAGCGCGGCGGGCCTGACCACCCGCACCGGCTGGGCCCGGACGAAGTCCTCGATCAGCCGCTTGGTCACCGAGGGCGCCAGCAGCGCCTCGCCGCGCGCCACGACCCGCACCGCGGCCAGCAGCTCGCTCGCGGGCGCGTGCTTGAGCAGGAACCCGCTGGCGCCGGCCCGCAACGCCTCGTAGACGTAGTCGTCCAGGTCGAACGTGGTCAGCACGAGCACCTTGACCGGGTCGTCGGCCAGCAGCCGGGTGGCGGTCAGCCCGTCCATCTCCGGCATCCGCACGTCCATCAGCACCACGTCCGGCCGGAGCCTGCGCACCTCGGTGACGGCGGCGACGCCGTCACCGGCCGACCCGACCACGGTGATGTCCGGCTGGGCGTCCAGCAGCGCGGAGAACCCCTCCCGCACCATCTCCTGGTCGTCCACCACCAGCACGTTGATCATCCTCGACCCACCGGTACCACCGCGCGCACCTCGAACCCCCCGTCCCCCGTCGGTCCGGCGGTCAGCGAACCGCCGTGCACCGCCACCCGTTCCCGCATGCCCCGCAGCCCGTGCCCGCCACCGCCGCCCCGCGACGGCCCGCCGGCCGTGTTGCGCACGACGACGTGCAGGTCGGAGCCGACCAGCTCCACCGCGACCGACGTGGTCGAGCCCGGCGCGTGCCTGCCCGCGTTGGTCAGCGCCTCCTGCACGATCCGGTACGCGGTCAGCCCGACCGCCTCGGGCACCTCGGCGTCGGTGACGGACGCGCCCGCGGCCAGCGAGGCGATGTCGGCCAGCCCCGGCTGGGGCGCGCGGTCGGGCCGCTGGTCCTCGGCCCGCAGCACGCCCAGGAGCTGCTGCATGTCGGTGATGGCGGCCCGCGCCGCCGCGCCCAGCTCCGCGAACTCCCGCCTGCCCGCCTCGGGCAGGTCCGGGATCCGGTAGGGCGCGGTCTCGCACCGCACGACCACCAGCGACATGTGGTGCGCGACCACGTCGTGCATCTCGCGGGCGATCCGGGCGCGTTCGAGCAGCGCCGCCTTCTGGTCCTGCTCGGAGTGGAACCGCTGCTCGGCCCGGCCGCGCGCGCCCACCGCGTACCCCAGCAGGAGCACCGGGAGCAGGAAGCCGGTCGTCGACAGGGCCTCGCCGGGCGGGCCCAGCGCGAACACCACGCCGGACGTGATCAACGCCACGAGCAGCACGACCCGGCTGCGGTGCACGGCCGCGACCGCCAGCAGCACCGGCACGTACCACCACCACTGCCAGGAGCCCAGGATGGAGGGTTCGGACTTCACCAGCAGCCGCATGGCCACCAGGCCGGCCGTGGCCAGCCGCCACGCCACGAGCGTGGAGCGCAGCGTCAGGGCGGTGCTGCCGGCGACGATGGCGAACAGCGCCGGCCACCAGCCGTCCGGGTCCTCCCGCGTGACGTAGTCGGAGCTCACGCCGATCGCGATGACCAGGCCGTAGAGCAGCACCGCCGCGCCGAGCACGCGGCGGTGGCGGAAGTCGTCGAAGACCCGCGACCGGTCGCGGAGCAGCACGACCTGGAGGAGGGTGCGGAACACGGTCGGAATGCTAGGTGCCGGACCGGGGGCCGCACATGCTCCCGTGGTCTGTCATACCCCGGTACCACCCGGGCGGCGGCAGGCCCATACCGGAGGTGCGGTGCCCCGGACAAGGCGTTGCGGCGGGCGAACACCACCGGGTAGGCAATATGCAGAGCTGTGCGCCCCTACTCCGTGTTGGAAGATGGCTGAATGCACCCGCAGCAAGATCCGGATCGCTGGTCGCGGCTCCAGGCCGTGGCCGGCGAGGCCCTGACCGCCGCCAAGGTCGGGGAGGACGCTGTCGCGGTCGACCTGGTCACCGGGTACCTCAGCGGCTCGCCCGAGGGCAACGAGGAGATCCGGGAGCTGGTCCTCCTGCTGTTCTCCGAGTGCAGCGCCATGGTCGCGGCCCTCGGGTCCGGCGGCGCGACACCGGTGAAGATGCAGGTCTTCGACGAGGACGGCCAGGAGGTGCCGATCGACGACGCCGACCCGCCGGTCCGCACCGCGATCCGCACGCTGCTCGCCGAGGTGCACGGCGACCAGCAGGCCGCGGCCGAGCAGATCGAGATCGCGCTGGCCAACGGGCAGCCGCAGGAGCTGGCCACGGTGGTGCTGCAGGCGCTGCGCTGGACGGTGAAGCTGGCCGTCGAGTGCGAGGTGCGGGACCTGCCCGTGACGCCCTGGATCGCCACCGCGCTCGAAGAGTAGTCCGGTTCATCCCGTTCCGACCGGTTCCGCACCGGCTCGCGGCAGATCCGCACGACCAAAACCGGAAAGAGCCTTGCCAATTCATTTGGTCTAGACCACTCTCCTGGTGGGCGCGATTCACCCTGCCGATCCCGCCGAGGAGGACTCCTCATGTCAAGACGAACGAGCGCGCTGCTCGCGACGAGCGCACTTGTCATCGGTTCACTGCTCATCGGCCCGGCCGCTTCCGCGGCACCGGGCGTCACGGCCACCTTCGCCAAGACCCAGGACTGGGGCACCGGCTTCGAGGCCAAGTTCACCGTCGCCAACGGCGGCCCTTCCGCCATCACCTCGTGGCGCATCGAGTTCGACCTCCCCGCGGGCACCGCGATGGGGTCCTACTGGGACGCGCTTGTCACCCGGACGGGTGATCACTACGTGGCGACCAACCGCGAGTACAACGGCAGCCTCGGTGTCGGCGCGTCGGCGAGCTTCGGCTTCGTCGGCACCGGCTCCGGCTCGCCGGTCAACTGCACCGTCAACGGCGCCTCCTGCACCGGCGGTGGCGGCGGCGGTGACACGGTCGCGCCCGGCGTGCCCGGCTCCCTGCGCGTCACCGGCACCACCAGCAACTCGGTGTCGCTGGCCTGGAACGCGTCGACCGACAACGTCGGCGTCACCGCCTACGACGTCTACCGGGGCAGCGCGGTCGCGACCACGGTCAGCGGCACCACGGCCACCGTGACCGGGCTGAACGCCTCCACCGCGTACACCTTCACGGTCCGGGCGCGCGACGCCGCGTCGAACACCTCGGGCCCGTCGAACCAGGTCTCCGCCACCACCCAGCCGGGCACGAACCCGACCGGCGGACGCGGTGCGCCCTACCTGTTCCTCGGCTGGGGCAACCCGCCCGCGCCGGCCACGGTCATGAGCGCGACCGGCGTCAAGTGGTTCACGCTGGCGTTCGTGCTGTCCTCGGGCGGCTGCACGCCGGCCTGGGACGGCACCCGGCCGCTGACCGGCGGCATCGACGCGCAGACGATCCAGCAGATCCGCGCGGCGGGCGGCGACGTGGTGCCGTCGTTCGGCGGGTGGAGCGGCAACAAGCTCGGCCCGAACTGCACGACCCCGCAAGCGCTTGCGGGCGCGTACCAGCAGGTCATCAACACCTACGGGTTGAAGGCCATCGACATCGACATCGAGAACACCGACGAGTTCGAGAACGCGACCGTCCAGGACCGGATCCTGGAGGCGCTGAAGATCGTCAAGGCGAACAACCCGGGCATCCAGACGATCGTCACCTTCGGCACCACGACCACCGGTCCCAACTCCTGGGGCAACCGGCTGGTCGAGCGGGCCGCGGCGATCGGCGCGGGCATCGACGTGTTCACGCTCATGCCGTTCGACTTCGGCAGCTCGAACATCGCCACCGACTCGATCAACGCGGCGACCGGGCTGAAGAACAAGCTGAAGGCCACGTTCGGCTGGTCGGACGCAGAGGCGTTCCGGCACGTCGGCATCTCGGGCATGAACGGCTTGTCCGACCAGCGCGAGGTGACCACCGCCCAGGCGTGGACGCAGCTGCGCGACTGGGCGAAGTCCAACGGGCTGGGCCGGTTCACGTTCTGGGCGGTCAACCGCGACCGCGGCGGGTGCGACGGCCAGGTGACGTCCACCTGCAGCGGCATCCCGCAGTCGGACTGGGAGTTCACCCGCATCACGGCCGGTTTCTAGGCCGGGTCGAGCAGCTCGGAGACCAGCTTCGACACCTGGTCGACCTCGATGAGGAACGCGTCGTGGCCGTAGGGCGAGGTCACCACGCGCAGGTCGCCGGCGCCGGGAACGGCGTCGGCGACCTCGGCCTGCTGGTGCAGCGGGTACAGGCGGTCGGAGTCGATCCCGGCGACGACCGCGCGGGCCGTGACGCGGCGCAGCGCCGCCCGCACCCCGCCCCGGCCGCGACCGACGTCGTGGCTGTTCATGGCCTCGGTCAGGGTGACGTAGCTGGCCGGGTCGAACCGGCGGACCAGCTTGGCCGCGTGGTGGTCCAGGTAGGACTCCACCTGGAACCGGCCGTCCTCGCGCACCTCGCGCCCGAACCGGGCCGCCAGCTCGGCCTCACCGCGGTAGCTGATGTGCGCGATCCGCCGCGCCACGCCCAGGCCACCGACCGGGTCGAGCCGGATGGCGTGCAGCTGCGCGGAGGCCAGCGCGATGTGCTCGGCCGTGGACGCCGCCGGCGCGGCCAGCACGAGCAGGGCGCGGACGCGGTCCGGCTCGGACACCGCCCACTCCAGCGCGCGCATCCCGCCCATGGAGCCGCCCAGCACGGCGGCCCACGCGTCGACGCCCAGCGCGTCGGCCAGCAGCACCTCGGCGGCCACCTGGTCGCGCACCGTGATGCGGGGGAACCGGGCGCCCCACGGCCTGCCGTCCGGCGCGGTCGCCCACGGGCCCGTGGTGCCCTGGCAGCCGCCCAGCACGTTGGGCGCCACGACGAACCAGCGGTTCGTGTCCAGCGCCCGCCCGGGGCCCACCAGGCCGTCCCACCAGCCCGGCGTGGGGTGACCGGGCCCGGCCGGGCCCGCCACGTGGCTGTCGCCGGTCAGCGCGTGCAGCACCAGCACCGCGTTCGACCGGTCGGCGTTCAGCTCGCCCCAGGTCTCGTAGGCGATCGACAGCGGCAGTCCCGGCAGCGCGCCGCGGAACCACTGCCGTCGCCCGTTCGGGTCCCCCTCCCGCCACCCGCCGGCAGCGGGAGGGGTCTCCCCGACAGTGGACCCGGTGCTCCTGGGGGCCCAGGAGGTCACAGCACCGACTTGGCGGCGCGGAAGCCCGCCTCCAGGTCGGCCTTGAGGTCTTCCACGTCCTCGATGCCCACCGACAGCCGCACCAGGCCCGGCGTGACCCCGGAGACGACCTGCTGCTCCGGCGTGAGCTGGCTGTGCGTGGTGCTGGCCGGGTGGACGATGAGGCTGCGCACGTCACCGATGTTCACCAGTTGGCTGAACAGCTCCACGCCGTCCACGAGCGCACGGCCCGCGGCCACGCCGCCGAGCAGCTCGAACGACACCACGCCGCCCGCGCCCGCCGGCAGGTACTTCTGCGCGAGGTGGTGCCAGGGGCTCGACGGCAGGCCCGCGTAGTGCACCTTCCCGACCTCGTCGCGCGCCTCCAGCCACCGCGCCAGCTCCAGCGCGTTCGCCGAGTGCTTGTCGATCCGCAGCGACAGGGTCTCGATGCCCTGGAGCACCAGGAAGCTGTTCAGCGGGGCGATGGCCGCGCCGGTGTCGCGCAGCCCCTGCACCCGCAGCTTCGCCGCGAACGAGCCGTGCCCGATGGCGGGCCAGTACCGCAACCCGTGGTAGCTCGGGTCGGGCTCGTTGAAGTCCGGGAACCGCTCGGCGTCGGAGTACTCGAACGTGCCGCCGTCCACGACCACGCCCGCGACCGCGGTGCCGTGCCCGCCGAGGTACTTGGTGGCCGAGTGGACGACGATGTCGGCCCCGTGCTCGATCGGCCGCACCAGGTACGGGGTGGGCACGGTGTTGTCCACCACCAGCGGCACGCCCGCCGCGTGCGCCGCCTCGGAGACGGCGGCGATGTCCAGCACGTTGCTGCGCGGGTTGGCCAGCGACTCCGCGAAGAAGAGCTTGGTGTTCGGCCGGACCGCGGCACGCCAGGCGTCCAGGTCGTCCGGGTCGTCCACGAAGGACACCTCGATGCCGAGCTTGGGCAGCGTGTAGTGGAACAGGTTGTACGTGCCGCCGTAGAGGGAGGCGCTGGACACCAGGTGGTCGCCCGCGCGGGCCAGGTTGAGCACGGTCCCGGTCACGGCGGCCTGGCCGGACGCGAACGCCACCGCCGCCACCCCGCCCTCCAGCGCGGCGACGCGCTGCTCCAGCACGTCCTGGGTGGGGTTGTTGATGCGGGTGTAGATGTTGCCCGGCTCGGCCAGGCTGAACAGGGCCTCGCCGTGCGCGGAGTCCCGGAACACGAACGAGGTGGTCTGGTAGATCGGCGTGGCGCGGGCGCCCGTCGCCGGATCGGGTGCGGCGCCGGAGTGGACCTGCTTGGTGTCGAAGGACCAGGACATGCTGAGGACTCCCGTTCAGCCGGGGTTGGTCGTTTTTCGAGCACGCCGAGGACACCGGGCGCGCGCGGTGGGCTGGGCTGGATCAGCCGAGACGACAGGCCATGGCGGTGACGCGCACGTAGTCCACGTGCCGTCGTGCCACGAGCGGGATCATGAGGTGAAGTTAGCGCCGTGCGGCGGTCCACGACAGGGCGTCCACGCCGTGGGAAGCCTAGGGTCAGCGGTCATGCGCACCGCACTGATCGGGTACGGGCTCGGCGGAGCCGCGTTCCACGCACCGTTCCTGTCCACCACTCCCGGCCTGGAGCTGGCCGCCGTCGTCACCGGCAACCCCGACCGGCGGGCCGAGGTGGCGTCCCGCTACCCCGACGCCGAGCTGATCGCGTCGGTGGACGAGGTGTGGCGGCGGGCGGACGAGTTCGACCTGGTCGTGGTGACCACGCCGAACCGGTTCCACGCCGAGCACGCCCGTGCCGCGCTGGAGCACGGCCTGAACGCCGTGGTGGACAAGCCGTTCGCGCCCTCGGCCGCGGTGGCGCGGGAGCTGGCCGACCTGGCGGCGGCGCGCGGGGTGCTGCTGGCGCCGTTCCACAACCGGCGGTGGGACGGCGACTTCCGCACGGTGGCGCGGCTGGTCGGTGAGGGCGCGCTGGGCCGGGTGCACCGGTTCGAGTCGCGGTTCGAGCGGTGGCGGCCGGAGGTGAAGGGCAGCTGGAAGGAGTCCGGCGACCCGGCCGACCTGGGCAGCATCGTGTTCGACCTGGGCACGCACCTGGTCGACCAGGCGGTCGCGCTGTTCGGGCGTCCCACGAACGTGTACGCGGAGGTGCGGGCGCTGCGACCGGGCGCCCGGGCGCACGACGACGCGTTCCTCGCGCTGACCCACCCGTCCGGCGCGGTGTCGCACCTGTGGGCCTCGGCGCTGGTGGCGTCGTCGGGACCGCGGTTCCGGGTGCTCGGTGACCGGGCGGCGTACGTCAAGCACGGGATGGACCCGCAGGAGGAGGCGTTGAAGGCGGGCGCGACGCCCGGCGGCGAGGGGTGGGGCGAGGACCCGGCGGAGCAGTGGGGCGTCCTCTGCCCGGAGCCCTCCCGCACCGAACCCGTCCGCACCGAGCCGGGGGCCTACCAGGAGTTCTACACGGCCGTCGCGGCCGGTCGGGCGCCGGTCCCGGTGGCCGACGCGGTCACCGGGCTGGAGGTCGTGGAGGCGGCGTTCGAGTCGGCGCGGACCGGGGCCACCGTGCCGCTCGCCTGAAAGTCTCTTGCATCGCTTATCTCTTACTGGCTAAGATTCTTGGTCATGGGAGATAAGAGGGTTCAGGTGCTGGTGGTCGGTGCGGGGCTGAGCGGGTTGTCCGCCGCGTTGTTCCTGGCCCAGGAGGGCGTCGAGGTGCTCGGCATCTCGAAGCACCGGGGGACGTCGCCGCACCCGAAGGCGACCGGGCAGACGCACCGGACGATGGAGCTGCTGCGCCGGGCGGGGGTCGCGGACGAGGTGCGGGAAGCCGGCGCGGGCCTCGACGGCGGGCTGGTGATCAAGGTCGCGGAGAGCCTGCGCGGCCGGGTGTTCCACACGATCATGAGCGAGACCGAGGAGTGGGACACCTCGCTCAGCCCCGAGCGGCCCGGCCTGGCGAGCCAGGACCGGGTCGAGCCGGTGCTGCTGCGCCGGGCGCGCGAGCTGGGCGCGGAGGTGTGGTTCGAGACCGAGCTGCTGTCGCTGGAGCAGGACGCCGACGGGGTGACGGCGCGGGTCCGGTCGGGCGGGCAGGAGCACTCGATCCGGGCGGACTACGTGGTCGGCGCGGACGGGCACCGCGGTGTGGTGCGCGGGTTCGCGGGCATCGGGCGGCAGGGGCCGGGTGAGCTGACCAGCCACATCGGGGTGGTGTTCGAGGCGGACCTGGCGGCGCACATCGTGCCCGGCAAGCTGACCCTGTTCTACCTGCAGAACCCCGCGTTCACCGGCGCGTTCGTGGCGACGAACACCGAGCGGCGCAACGTGTTCTCGATCGAGTACGACCCGGCGCGGGAGTCGGCGGCGGACTACCCGGCGCAGCGGTGCGTCGAGCTGCTGCGGATCGCCACGGACGCGCCGGACCTGGAGCCGGAGGTCCTGGAGATCACCAGCTGGGAGATGGCGGCCTGGCTGAGCGACCGGTTCCGGGCCGGGCGGGTGTTCCTGATCGGTGACGCGGCCAAGGTCACGCCGCCGACCGGCGGGCTCGGCGGCAACACCGCCATCGGTGACGGGCGCGACCTCGCGTGGAAGCTCGCGGCGGTGCTGCGGGGCGAGGCGGGCGAGGGCCTGCTGGACAGCTACGAGGCCGAACGGCGGCCGTACGCGAAGCTGGTGATCGACGGGTCGTACGCGAACTACGTGCAGCGGTTCGCGCCGCAGCTGGCGGGCCCCGACGTGCCGGCCGAGGTCGACCCCTACCAGCTGACCCTCGGCTACCGGTGCAAGTCCGGCGCCGTGCTGGTCGAGGACGACGACCCGGCCCCGATGGAGGACCCGGCCAAGCCGAGCGGCCGGGCGGGCTTCCGCGCGCCGCACGTGCTGGTGCGGCACGAGGGCGCGATGAAGTCCACCCTGGACCTGTTCACCGGCTGGACCCTGCTGACCCTGGACCCCGCCTGGGCGGTCGACGTGCCCGGCCTGCGGGTGCCCGCCGTGCAGGACCCGACGGGCGAGCTGGCCGACCGCTACGGCATCGGCCCGCACGGCGCGAGCCTGGTCCGCCCGGACGGCGTCATCGCCTGGCGCACCGCCGAAGCGCCGACCGACGCCACCGCCCGGCTGACCCGGGTCCTGGACACCGTCCTGTCCCGGTGACCACCCGAAGGTGATCGACTAGAGGCCGCGCAGGGTCTGCGCGGCCTCCTCGATGCACACGGCGGGGCCGGGCGGGTCCTCCGCGGTGAGCCAGTTCGAGACGACCGAGGGTCGTGACATGGCGCTGGCGAGCGGCATGTCGACCGGTGTCGTCGAGGGCTACGAGCAGCTCGACGAGATCC
>NZ_JBFAAX010000012.1:0-42548 GCF_040639995.1 Actinosynnema sp. NPDC023658
CGCTGAGAGTTTAACACACCGCACCTGACCGTTGGACTCTCGCGGCGTGGACGTAGGACTCTCGCGGTTGGTCAGGTGGCGCGCAGGGCGGTCAGCATCCCGGTCACGGCGGTGTGCCACGGGTACTCCTCGGCACGGGCGCGCGCCGCCGAACGGCGGGTCGGCTCCGGGTGGTCCAGGAGGGCGTGCACGGCGTCCGCGAACGCCGGGGCGTGGTCGGGCACGGCCGCGCCGCACGTCGGGTGGACGATCTCGCGCAGCGCCGAGGACGCGGAGACGACCACCGGGGTGCCCGAGGCCAGTGATTCGAGGGCCGCCAGGCCGAACGTCTCGTGCGGACCGGGCGCCAGGGACACGTCCGCCGCGGCCAGGAGGTCCGCGACCTCCGTCCGCCGCCCCACGAACCCCAGGAACGTCACCGGCAGACCCGCGGCACGGCGTTCCAACGCCTCACGGCGCGGCCCGTCACCGGCGACCACCAGCCGCACCTCGCGCCCCGCCGCACGCAGTTCGGCCACCGCGTCCACGCTGCGCTCGACGTGCTTCTCCGCCGACAACCGCCCGCAGTGCACCAGCAGCACGTCGGCGCCGCGCGCCAGGTCCGCCCTCAACGACCGGTCGTGCCGCGCGGGCGTGAACGTGCGCAGGTCCACCCCCAGCGGCACGCGGGCGACGTTGCGCGCGCCGATCCGGTCGAACTCCTCCCGCGCGAACGCCGTCGTGCACACCACCGTGTCGTAGGACGCGGCCATCCGCGCGTTCGCCCGGTCCGCGCACCACCGCGCCAACGCCGCCGGCAGCAGGAACTGCTCCAGCAGCCGGTCCAGCCGCTCGTGCGAGATCACCACGCTGGGCACGCCGCGCGCCGCTGCCCACCGACCCATCCCGCGCAACGTGAGCCGGTCCGACACCTCCAGCCGGTCGGGCGACAGCCGGTCCAGCAGCGCCCGCACGCGCCACGGGTCCACCGCCCGGTACCCGCCGGTCCCGGGCAGCCGCGGCGCGGGCAACGTGATGCGCCGGACGCCCGGCGACAGCTCCTCGTCGGCGTGCGCGGCACCCGGCACGACGAGCGTGACCCGGTGACCGCGCGCCGCGTAACCGCTGCCGAGGTGGTGCAGCGCCGTGCGCAGGCCACCGGACCGCGGACCGTAGAAGTTGGCCAGCTGCACGATCCTCATGCGGCGTGGCGCTCGGGCACGTCCAGCACGGCCTCGTAGTGGCCGAGCAGCTCGTCGCACACGACGGACCACGTGCGCCCGCCGACCCACCGCCGGGCCGCCCGACCGAACCGGCGTCGGCGCTGCGGGTCACCCAACCCCACCACGGCCCGCCTGAGCTGCGCGTCGTCGGAGAACAGGTACCCGGTGCCAGGTTGCACCAGGTCACGCGGCCCGCCGGCGTCCGGCGCGACCACCGGCACACCGCTGGCCATCGCCTCCTGCACGGCCTGGCAGAACGTCTCGTGCGGACCGGTGTGCACGAACACGTCCAGGCTCGCGTAGGCGGCGGCCAGGTCCGTGCCGCTCCTGAACCCGAGGAACGCGGCGCCGGGCAGGTCGCGCCGCAACCGCGCCTCCTCCGGCCCCCCACCGACCACGACCAGCCGCACGCCGGGCAGGTCGGCCAGCGCGGCGAGCCGGTCCACCCGCTTCTCCGGCGACAGCCGGCCGACGTACCCGACGAGCAGCTCGCCGCCCGGCGCGAGCGAGGCCCGCAACGCGTCGTCCCGCCGTCCCGGGTGGAACAGCTCGACGTCCACACCCCTCCCCCACCGGTGCACGCGCGGCACGCCGTGCGCCCGGAGCGCTTCGACGGCCCACGTCGACGGCGCGAGCGTGCGGTCGGCCTGGACGTGCAGCCGACGCGTCCACCGCCAGGCGGCGCGTGCGGTCAGCCCGAGGCCGAAGTGTCCGGCGAACCCGGCGACGTCGGTCTGGTAGACCGCGACCGTCGGCACGCCCAGCCTGCGCGCCGCCGACAGCCCGCGCGCGCCAATCACGAACGGGCTGGCCAGGTGCACGACGTCCGGCCGGAAGTCGGCCAGCGCGGTCAGCACCCGGCGCGTGGGCACGCCGACGGGCAGTGAGCTGAACCTCGGCAGGTCCACCGACGGCACGCGGACGACGGGCGTGCCGAGGTGGTGGTCCGCCCCAGCGCCCGGCGCCACGACCAACGCCCGGTGACCGTGCGCTCTCAGGTGCTCCAGGACCCGCAGCACGGAGTTGGTCACGCCGTTGACCTGCGGGAGGAAGCTCTCGGTGACGATCGCTACGCGCACGCCGATCACCTTGCGGTGCGCAGGACACGGCGGCGTGACGCCTCGACGAACGCCCGCCGAACACCGCGCGTCGCGGTCGACGTTGGCCCCGGGTTCACCTGGAGTACGCGACCCGGTCACGGTCTGCGGTCACACTAGGTCGGCATGACCGTCTTGTCGTCCCGACCCGCGCAGCCCGTCGATCCCGGCCTGGTGTCGATCGCGCTGGAGATAGCGGGCCGACTCGCCAACGACGCGTCCGACGTCATCATGGCCACCGCGGGCCGGGGCGCGCGGCCGGACGACGAAGCGTCGCCGTTCGACTGGGTGACCGACACGGACCGGACGTTGGAGCGGCACACGCGGCGGGTGCTGACGGCGGAGTTCCCCGACATCCCGGTGTTCTGCGAGGGCGTGGACGCCGACGTGGCGGGCGGCGCGGCGTTCCGCTGGGTCGTGGACCCGGTCGACGGGACGGCGAACTACGTGGCCGGCCTGCCGTGGTGCGCGTACAGCCTCGCGCTGGTCGACCGGTGGGGGCCGGTGGTCGGGGTGGTCGCGGACCCGTACCGGGCCCAGATCTACGCCGCCGCGCGCGGGCGGGGCATGAGGGCGAACGGCACGCCGGTGCGGCTGGGAGGGCAGGCGGTCAGCTCGATCGTGTGCACGGAGATGACGCGGACCGGTCCGTGGCCGGGGATGGGCGAGTTCATCTCGCGGGCGGCGGTGGCCGGCACGGGCGTGCGCGTCCTGGGTTCCAAGGCGCTGGCCGTGGCCCAGGTCGCGCTGGGTCACGCGGCGGCGGCCGTCCTGGACAGCTACCACGAGTGGGACGTGGCCGGCGCGGTCGCCCTGGCCGTCGAGTCGGGCGCCGCGGTGCTGGACCGGAGGGGCGACGGCGACCCGCTGCCGGTGGACGGCCTGCTCGTGGCCGTGCCGGAGGTGGCGGAGGAGGTCCTGTCGTGGTGGCAGTCCTCGACGTCCCGTTAGACCGGTTGCGGAGTTCGAGAGGCAACGCGACGATCTCGACGCGCCGGGAGTCGCTCCCCTTGAAGTGAAACGGCGCTGACCAGGCTTTACCTTGCCGCGCAGGGCGGTCTAACCATTGCCCAGGTGTGGCAGTTGTTGTTCCAGCACTTCCAGGTGGGCGCGGACCGTGTCGAGGGAGGCTTGGTTCAGCAGTTGCAGCGCCACGCGGCCCACTTCGTCCTCGAACGAGGTGAAGTCGCGGACGGCGGCGGCCAGTCGTTCGGTCACCGGGTGGTTCTGCTCGGCGCCCAGGGCGCGGCCCAGGTCGGCCGTGCGCCGCACGTTCGACAGCTCACCGGCGAACTGGCCGGCGATGCGCTCCAGCCACTCCCGCGACGGTGACGGCGGCACGGTCCCGACGGCTCCGTGCACCCGTCGCACGGCCAGCTCGCACCGGCCCACCATCGCGGACCAGCGGTCGTTCACCGGGTGCGGCGGGGGTGGGACGAACACGGGCGGCGGAGGGAGGAGGACCGGGCGCGGGCGGCGGCGGACCGCTCCCACCACCAGGCCGACGAGAGTGCCGGGCACGCCTCCCATGACCACGCCGAGCATCCCCGACGCGATGAACGACGCCGCCAGCGACACACCGGTCTCGTTGCCCGGCGACGACGGCAGGGCGAGGCCGAACATGAACAGCGCGGTCATCAGCGCCGTGCCGATGATCAGTCCCCACAGCGCCGCACGTCCCATGCGCACCAATGTGCCAGATCAGGCGTCGTAATCCACGGTGATCGCGGGCGTCACCGCGACCGACTGGCACGTCAGCACGAACCCGGCGGCCACCTCGTGCGGCTCCAGCGCGTAGTTCCGCCGCATCTCGACCTCGCCGGACACGACCAGCGCACGGCACGTCCCGCACACACCGCCCTTGCACGCGAACGGCAGGTCGGCGCGCACCCGCTGGGCCGCGTCGAGGATCGGCACGTCCGCCGGCAGCGCCACCTCGGTGCTCCGCCCGTCCAGGACCACGGTCGCGACCGAGGCGGCGACCGAAGCGGTCTCCTCGCGGCGCGGCGGGGGCGGCGGCTCGTCCACGTAGAACAGCTCGTGGTGCACGGAGGACGCGGGCACGCCCAGGGACGACAGCACGCCCTCCGCGTCCCGCACCAACCCGTAGGGCCCGCACAACCACCACTGGTCCACATCGGCCCACGGCACGACGGTGTCGAACAACGCCCGCAGCTTCGCCGCGTCCAACCGGCCGCTGAACAGCTCGACGTCCCGCGGCTCCCGGGACAGCACGTGCACCAGCTGCAACCGCGCCGGGTACCGGTCCTTCAGGTCGGCCAGCTCCTCGGCGAACATGACCGTGTCCGCCCGCCGGTTCCCGTACAGCATCGTCACGCGCGCGCCCCCGGCCAGGACCGACGCGGCGATCGACAGGGCGGGCGTGATGCCGGACCCGGCGACCACCAGCCCGTGGTGCGCGCCGCCGGACGGCGTGAAGCTGCCCAGCGGTGGCAGCACCTCCAGCACGTCACCGCGTTGCAGCCGGTCCACCAGCAGCGTGGAGAACAGCCCGCCGTCCACCCGCCGCACGCCGATCCGCAGCGGACCGCCGGCGGGCGCGCAGATCGAGTACGACCGCCGCTCCTCGCCGTTGCGCAGGGTCAGGTACTGCCCCGGCGCGAACGCGAACACGTCGGCCAGGTCGGGGGGCACGTCGAAGGTCACCGCGACGGCGTCCGAGCACAGCTGCTCGACCGACGCGACGGTCAGCTTGTGGAACACCGGCCGCGCCATCAGATCTCCTTCACGTGCTCGAACGGCTCGGCGCAGTCCGCGCACCGGCGCAGCGCCTTGCACGCCGTCGACCCGAACCGCGACAGCTCCGAGGTCCGCGGCGACCCGCACCGGGGGCACGCGACCCGCTGCGACGGCGGCGTCAGGTTCAGCGGCACCGGGCCGACCGCCCGGGGTCCGAGGCGGGACGGCGGCGCGATGCCCGCCTCCCGCAGCTTGCGCAGGCCGTCCTCGCTGATCCAGTCCGTCGTCCACGCGGGCGACAGGGACAGCCGCACGTCCACCGCCGAGTACCCGGCCGCGAGCAACGACCGCCGCAGGTCGGCGGCCATCTCGTCCAGCGCGGGGCACCCCGAGTAGGTGGGCGTGATGGTCACCGACACCCGGCCGTCCCGCTCCGTCACGTCGCGCAGCACGCCGAGGTCGGCCAGCGTCAGCACCGGCAGCTCCGGGTCGCGGACCTGCGCCGCCACCTCGACCGCGGTCCTCGTCCCGGCCACGGCTACCACCTCGCCCCCGGCAACGACCGGTGCAGGTGCTGCATCTCGGCCAGCAGGTAGCCGAAGGCCTCGGTGTGCACGCCGTCGCGCCCGGCCTTGCCGTTGACCCGCGCCGCGGGCACGTCCGCCGGCCGCGCCAGCGTGGCCGCGGCCAGCACCTCGTCCAGCACGCCGTCCACCTCGGACCGCAGCTCGGCAGGGTCGACCGCGATCCCGGCCAACCGCAGCTCCACGGGGTGCGCGGTGAACAGCTCGTCCAGGAACGGCCACACCCGGTCCAGCGCGGCGCGCATCCGCCGGTGCGACTCGTCGGTGCCGTCACCGAGCCGCACGACCCACTGGGCGGCGTGGTCGCGGTGGTAGGCCAGCTCCTTGAGGCCCTTCGCGGCCACCGCCGCGAGCACCGGGTCGGCACTGGCGCGCAGCCGCGAGTACTGCGCGAGCTTCCACGACGAGAACACCAGCAGCCGCGCCACCGTCGTGGCGAAGTCGCCGCCCGCGAACGGCCCGCACTCGATCTCGGCCAGGTGCACGTTGCGGAAGTCGCGCTCGTCGCGCAGGTACGCCAACGCGTCCTCGTCCCGCCCCGCGCCCTCGACCTCGCCGGCGCGGGTCAGCAGCAGCCGGGCCTGGCCGAGCAGGTCGAGCGCGATGTTGGCCAGCGCGACGTCCTCCTCCAGCTCCGGCGCGCGGGAGCACCACTCGGCCAGCCGCTGCGACAGCACCAACGCGTCGTCGCCCAGCATCAGGCAGTACGCGGTCAGGTCGGCGCGGTCGACGTCGGGCACCTCGCGGTCGACGCCGGCCAGCGCCTCGGAGAAGCCGGTGCCGAACGCCCAGTGCGCGTCCTCGTGCCCGTCGACCAGCGACTCGTACGCGTTGTCGAAGCTCATAGGTGCGGCACGTCCTCGGGGATGTCGTAGAACGTGGGGTGCCGGTACACCTTGTCGCCGCTGGGCTCGAAGAACGGGTCCTTCTCGTCCGGCGACGACGCGGTGATCGCGGCGGCGGGCACGACCCAGATGGACACGCCCTCGTTGCGCCGGGTGTAGACGTCCCGCGCGTTGCGCAGCGCCATCCCGGCGTCCGGCGCGTGCAGCGACCCGACGTGCACGTGGTTCAACCCGCGCTTGCCGCGCACGAACACCTCCCACAGCGGCCACGACGCGCTCATGCCACACCCTCTTCCCGTGCCGCGTGCTTGG
Source organism: Actinosynnema sp. NPDC023658 (assembly GCF_040639995.1). NCBI lineage: Bacteria > Bacillati > Actinomycetota > Actinomycetes > Pseudonocardiales > Pseudonocardiaceae > Actinosynnema > Actinosynnema sp. NPDC023658. Next base: position 6,741 of record NZ_JBFAAX010000012.1, read on the forward strand.
CGGCGTGCGCCTCGGCGGCGGCACGCACCCACTCGCCGTCCTCGTGCGCCTTGCGCCGGTGGGCGACGCGCTGCGCGTTCGTCGGTCCGTTGCCGCCGACGACCTGCCAGAACTCGGCCCAGTCGGGCTGGCCGAAGTCGTGGTGGCCGCGTTCGGCGTTCCACTTCAGCTCGGGGTCGGGCAGCGTCACGCCGAGCTTCCGCGCCTGCGGCACGGTCATGTCGACGAACTTCTGCCGCAGCTCGTCGTTGGTGTTGCGCTTGATGCGCCACTTCATCGACTGCTCGGTGTTGGACGACTCGGCGTCCGGCGGGCCGAACATCATCAGCGACGGCCACCACCAGCGGTCCACCGACTCCTGCACCATGGCGCGCTGGGCGTCGGTGCCGCCCATCATCGTCATCAGCAGCTCGTAGCCCTGCCGCTGGTGGAAGGACTCCTCCTTGCAGATGCGGATCATCGCCCGCGCGTACGGCCCGTAGGACGTGCGGCACAGCGGCACCTGGTTGCAGATCGCGGCCCCGTCGACGAGCCAGCCGATCACGCCGACGTCGGCGTAGGAGAGCGTGGGGTAGTTGAAGATCGAGGAGTACTTCTGCTTGCCGGTGATCAGCTTCTCCGTCAGCTCACCGCGGTCCGCGCCCAGCGTCTCGGTCGCGGCGTACAGGTACAGGCCGTGCCCGGCCTCGTCCTGGACCTTGGCCAGCAGGATCGCCTTGCGGCGCAGCGACGGCGCGCGGCTGATCCAGTTGCCCTCCGGCTGCATGCCGATGATCTCGGAGTGCGCGTGCTGGGCGATCTGCCGGATCAGCGTCCGGCGGTAGCCGTCGGGCATCCAGTCACGCGGCTCGACGCGCTGCTCGGCCGCGACGGTGCGCTCGAACAGGTCCTCCAGGTCCATGAGGACGATGTTACACCTGGAGGTCGATTTTCGGCAGAACTGTCACAAAGCCCTGCGGCCGTCCTTCCGGGCGAGCCACCACGACAGCGGCAGCAGCACCGCCCACACGGCGAGCAGGAACGTGCCGACCGGCAGCAGCGCGAGCACGGCGGTGCGCCCGGCGACCCGCGCCACCTCGGGGTCGGCCGTGTCGTACTCGATGCGCACGAGCTGGCCGGGCTCCAGCCCGTCCGGGTACAGCACCCCCTGTGACGGGCTGTGCACCGCACCGTCGGGGGTGGCGAAGCGCACCACGGTGCGCTGGAACGAGACGGACACCACCTCGGCGGTCGCCTTGCCCAACCGTTCCCCGATCATCAGGTCGTCGCGCCAGCACGCCGCGACGAGGATCACGCCGATGAACGTCACCACCGCGGCCAGGACCAGCAACGACCTGCTGACCAGCAGCCGAGCCTTTCGGCGGGCCCGGGTCCGCACTGCGTTGTCCACCACAACTGAGGAGTCTAGGGCGGTCTGGCCTCCGGATCTCAGCGGCGACTCCATACCCTCGACGCCGTGACCTCAGCTCCGGCCTCGCGGACCCGACAACGGCTGCGCGCGCACACCAGGCGCGTCGCGGGCGACGAACTGCTGGGCAGGTTGCCCTCCCCCACCGGCGCGCTGAGCTGGGTGCGGGACGGGACGGGCCTGGTCGGGTGGGGCGAGGCGGCCCGGTTCGAGGTGTCCGGACCGGACCGGTTCGCGGCCGCCGACCGGTGGTGGCGCGAGTTCACCGACGACCTCCAGGTCGACGACGGGCTCGGCGTGCCGGGCACGGGACCGGTGGCGTTCGTCAGCATGGCGTTCTCCGACCGGCCGGGCCGCTCGGTGCTGGTGGTGCCCGAGGTCGTGGTGGGCCGCCGCAACGGGCACACCTGGCTGACCACGATCGGGGACGGCGGCAAGCGGTCGGTCGAACCGGTGCGCAGACCGACGGGGGTGCGGTACAGCGACGGGCAGCTCTCGGTCACCGCCTACCGCGAGGCCGTGCGCGCGGCGGTCGAGCGGATGCGGGCGGGTGAGCTGGACAAGGTGGTGCTGGCGCACGACCTGCTGGCCGTCGCGGACGCCCCGATCGACCACCGGTTCGTCCTCGAAGGCCTGGCCCGCCGGTACCCGGAGTGCTGGGTGTACGCGGTCGACGGCCTGATCGGCGCCACGCCCGAGCTGCTGCTGCGGCGCAGCGGGTCCGTGGTCGACTCCCGGGTCCTCGCGGGCACGACGTGGCCGCACGACGGGATGTCCGACGACGAGCTGGCCGCCGCGCTGCTGTCCTCCGGCAAGAACCGCGACGAGCACGAGTACGCGGTGCGGTCGCTGGTGGAGACGCTCAAGCCGTTCTGCTCGACCATGTCGGTGGACGGGCCGTCGGTGCTGCGCCTGCCGAACGTCTCGCACCTGTCCAGCGACGTGATCGGCACCCTCGGCGGCACGCCGTCGTTGCTCACCCTGGGCGCGGCCCTGCACCCCACGGCGGCCGTCGGCGGCACGCCCCGCGCGGACGCCATCGCGGTGATCGACGAGCTGGAGGGCATGGACCGGGGCCGCTACTCCGGTCCGGTCGGCTGGATCGACGGCAACGGCGACGGCGAGCTGGGCATCGCGCTGCGCTGCGCCCAGGTGGACGGCCGCACGGCCCGCCTGTTCGCCGGCTGCGGCCTGGTGGCGGAGTCCGACCCGGACTCCGAGGTGCACGAGGCGCACGCCAAGATGCGCCCCTTCCGCGAAGCCCTCGAAGGCCGCTGACGCCGGTCCCGCGGGAACGGACCGGCCGCACGACGGCGGGGCCGCCCCCGGATGAGGACGGCCCCGCCGTGGCGCGGTGCGTCAGCGCTGGTGAGCCGCGAGGATCTCGTGCGTCTCCTTGATCTTCTGCCGCGACTTCGGCTCGGTCACCGAGGCGGCCCGCGCCGACGGACCGGCCGCGCCCGGCGCGGCGGCCGGCTTCTCCGGCGTGTACAGCCACGTCCGGAACAGCTCGTCGAGCTGCTTGCCGGACAGGCGCTCCGCGAACGCGATGAACTCCTCGGTCGACGCGTCGCTGTTGCGCTTGACCCGCGGCCACTCCTTGAGCAGCCGGAAGAACGCCTCGTCACCGATCTCGGCGCGCAGCGCGTGCAGGGTCAGCGCACCCCGGTCGTACACGGCGTTGTGGAACTGGTCCTCCGGGCCCGGGTCGGCGGGCAGGACCTGCCAGAACGGGTCGTCGGCCGGGTAGGACGCGTAGACGTAGTCGGAGTTCTCCTGGGCCGTGCCCTCACCGACGTGCTCCGACCACAGCCACTCGGCGTAGCTGGCGAAGCCCTCGTTCAGCCAGATGTCCTTCCAGCCGTGCACCGACACGGAGTCGCCGAACCACTGGTGCCCGAGCTCGTGCGCCACGACGTAGGTGTTCGAGCCGCGCCGGAAGAACGCGGTGTCGTAGGTCGGGCGGGTCTGGTTCTCCAGCGCGAAGCCGAGGCCCGGCGTCACCACGCCGCCCTGCGCCTCGAAGGGGTACGGCCCGAAGTACGACTCCAGGAACTCGTTCACCTCGGGCGTGCGCTCGACGCTCGCCACCGAGGCGCCGTAGTCGTCGCCCAGCCGCTCCGAGTAGGCGTTGAGCACCGGCTGGCCGTTCGGGGCGGTCGACTGGCGGATCTCGAACTGGCCGATGGCGATGAACGCCAGGTAGGTGGCCTGCGGCTGGAGGCTGCGGTAGCGCCAGCGGGTGTAGCCGTTGACCTGCTGCGTGGTGCCGCCGAACAGGCCGCCGGAGATCACCTCGACGCCGGCCGGCACGGCCACCGACACGTCGAACTTCGCCTTGTCGGTCGGGTGGTTGTTGCTCGGGAACCACCACGGCGCGATGTCGGGCTGGTCGATCGCCAGCGCGCCGTCCGGGGTGCGCTTCCACGACGTGTAGCCGTCGACGGCGTGGGTGGAGGGCACGTCGGAGTAGGTGACCACGACCGTCACGTCCGAGCCCTTGCGCAGGGTGCCGCGCGGGTCGACCACGAGCTCGCCGCCGGCCTGCGAGAAGTCGGCGGCCTTGTTGTTCACCCGGACCGAGCTGACCTTCAGCAGGAAGTCGAGGTCGAACCGGCTCAGGTCCTGCGTGGTTTTGGCGAGGATCGTCGTGGTGCCGGAAAGGGTGTCGCTCGCCGGCTGGTAGGTGAGCCTGATGTCGTAATGGGAGACGTCGTACCCGCCGTTGCCCGCATTCGGGTAATAGGGGTCTCCGATGCCCGGTGCGCCCGGTTGGGCCGCCGCCGCCGTGCCGGCGAGCAGCAGCAGGGACGCCGCGGTGGCGGTACCGACGGTCAGCTTCGCTCTCAGGGACATGCGGCGAAGCTAGTCGCGGCCCACGACCGGCTGTACCCCCGTCGGTAGGATTTCGACTAATGGAACGCGGTTGACACGGCGGTTCTCAACCGGGCGTGCAGATCGCGCAATTCATGGCGTTCCGCCCGGATTTCCACCACCCGGATTCCGGTGGGCCGGGTGAGCGCGCGTGCCAACGCGTCCGGGTCGCGGACCTCGGTGTGCGGCACGTGGTGCGCCGCGCACAGGGCGGCGAGGTCGACGCCGTGGGGCGTGCCGAAGACCCGCTCGAAGGTCCGCTCGTGCTCCTTCGCGCCCTGCTCCAGCAACGCGAAGATGCCGCCGCCGTCGTCGTTGAGGACCACGACGGTCAGGTCGGGCCGCGGCTCGCCGGGGCCGATGAGCAGGCCGTTCGCGTCGTGCAGGAACGTCAGGTCCCCGATCAGGGCGTAGGTGGGGCCCGCGGTGAGCGCGATGCCCGCGGCGGTGGAGACGCTGCCGTCGATGCCCGCCACGCCCCGGTTCGCGAAGGTGCGCACGTCCCGGCGCGGCGCGGCGACCAGGTCGACGTCGCGGACCGGGTTGGACGAGCCGAGGAACAGGTTCGCGTGCGCGGGCAGCGCGGCGACCAGGTCGCGGGCCACGTGCAGGCCGGTCGGCCAGGGCTCCTTGGCGAGCAGGTCGTCCACCACGTCGGCCACCGCCTTGTCCGCGTGCTGCCAGGCGGTGAGCCAGTCGTGGTCCACCTCGTGCTCACCGAGGACCAGGTCGGTGGACGTGTGCGTGGCGGCGAACCTCGGGTCCGGCCAGTCCAGCTCGTCGGACAGCACGTGCACGACCGGCGTGCGGCCGATGAGCTTGAGCACACCCCGGGAGAGGGTCGCGCGGCCGACGACCACCAGCGCCTGCGGGGTCAGGTGCTCGGGCAGCTCGCCCGCGTTGAGCAGCAGGGAGCCGTGCCGCAGGCCGTGCCCGGTCGGTTCCGCGACCACCGGCCACCCGGCGCGTTCGGCCAGCTCGGAGAGGTCGTGGTCGGTGTCACCGACGATCACCAGGGTGCGCGGGCCGAGGTGGTCGGCCGCGTGCGGCGCGGTGGTGGTGCGCCGCGTCGTGCGCGTCCACGGCACGTCGAACGGGCGGCCGTCCAGGCTCTCCGGCCAGTCCCGCGTGCCGTCCGGCACCAGGGGCTCGCGGAACGGGACGTTGACGTGCACCGGGCCCTGCTCGCGCGCGGTGGCGACGGCGCGGCACACCAGGGAGCGCCACAGCGCGTTCTGGTCGTCGCGGTGCTCCGCGATGGGGAACTGGAGCGTGTCGGTGCCGAAGATGCGCTGCTGGTCGACGGTCTGGCTGGCGCCCGTGCGGTAGAGCTCGACCGGGCGGTCCGCGGTGAGGGCGATGACCGGGACGCCCGAGTGCCTGGCCTCCAGCACCGCGGGGTGCAGGTTCGCCACGGCGGTGCCGGAGGTGCAGGTCACGACCGTCACCTCGCCGCTGCCCCTGGCCAGGCCCAGGGCGAGGAAGCCCGCGCTGCGCTCGTCGACGCGCACGTGCAGGGTGATGCGTCCGGCCGCGGCGGCCTCCTGCAGGGCGAACGACAGCGGTGCGTTGCGCGATCCGGGGCTCAGCACGACGTGCCTGACGTCGTTGCGGATCAGCTCGTCGACGAGCACCGTGGCCTGCGCGGTGGACGGGTTCACCCCGACATTGTCGCTCAGCCCGCGACCTGCCGATTCCGGCGCTGAGGCCGACCCGGGCCGCTCTCAGCGCCGCGCGGGCATATTGTCCGTGCCGTGGCAGATCAGGACGTATCCGAGCTGTTCGACGCCGCCCGCTGGAAGCGGGTCGAGGGCTTCGACTTCACCGACATCACCTACCACCGCGCCGTGGACCAGGGCACGGTGCGCATCGCGTTCGACCGGCCCGAGGTGCGCAACGCATTCCGGCCCCACACGGTCGACGAGCTGTACCGGGCGCTGGACCACGCCCGGATGAGCTCCGACGTCGGGTGCGTCCTGCTCACCGGCAACGGCCCGTCGCCGCGGGACGGCGGCTGGGCGTTCTGCTCGGGCGGCGACCAGCGCATCCGGGGCCGCAGCGGCTACCAGTACGCGTCGGGGGAGACGGCCGACACGGTCGACCCGGCGCGGGCGGGCCGGCTGCACATCCTGGAGTGCCAGCGGCTGATCCGGTTCATGCCGAAGGTCGTCATCGCGGTCGTCCCCGGCTGGGCCGCCGGCGGTGGCCACAGCCTGCACGTGGTGTGCGACCTCACGCTGGCCAGCGCCGAGCAGGCCCGGTTCAAGCAGACCGACGCCGACGTCGGCAGCTTCGACGGCGGCTACGGCTCGGCGTACCTGGCCAGGCAGGTCGGCCAGAAGTTCGCCCGCGAGATCTTCTTCCTCGGCCGCACCTACAGCGCCGAGGACATGCAGAAGATGGGCGCGGTGAACGCGGTCGTGCCGCACGCCGAGCTGGAGTCCACGGCGCTGGAGTGGGCCAAGGAGATCAACGGCAAGTCGCCCACCGCGCAGCGGATGTTGAAGTACGCCTTCAACCTGATCGACGACGGCCTGGTCGGCCAGCAGCTGTTCGCCGGGGAGACCACGCGCCTGGCGTACATGACCGACGAGGCGGTGGAGGGCCGGGACGCCTTCCTGGAGAAGCGCCCGCCGGACTGGTCCGACTACCCCTACCACTACTGATGATCACCCTCGACGAACTGCGCGCGGGCCTGGCCGCCCGGAGCGGCCTGCTGGTGGCCCGGTCCGGCGGCCGGGAGCTCCCGCCGTTGCGCGGCTGGGAGACCGGGGCGGTGCTCGCGGTCACGACCTCGGGTTCCACCGGCGAGCCGAAGACCGTCCTGCTCGGCGCGGACGCGCTCACCACGTCCGCCGAGCTGACCCACGCCCGCCTCGGCGGGCCCGGCACGTGGCTGCTGGCCCTGCCGACCACGCACATCGCGGGCATCCAGGTGCTGGTCCGGTCGGTCGTGGCGGGCACCGAGCCGGGGGTGATGGACCTCGCCCCCGGTTTCCGCGCCACCGACTTCGCCACCGCGGCACGCCCGGTGCTGGCCGAACCCGGTCGCCACTACACCGCCCTCGTGCCGACCCAGCTGGCCCGCCTGGTCGCCACCGAGGGCCCGGGGCTGGCCGCCGTGCGGCAGTTCGACGCCGTCCTGATCGGCGGTGCGGCCACGCCTCCCGCGCTGCTGGAGCGGTCGCGGCGGCTCGGGGTCCGGGTGGTGACCACGTACGGCATGAGCGAGACGTCCGGCGGCTGCGTCTACGACGGGCTGCCGCTGGACGGCGTGCACGTGCGGCTGGTCGACGGCCGGGTCGAGGTCGGCGGGCCGGTGCTGGCGCTGGGCTACCTGGGCGGCGAGCCGTTCGGGGAGTGGTTCCGCACCGGTGACCTGGGGCGCATCCGCGACGACGGGACGTTGCAGGTGCTCGGACGGGCCGACGACGTGATCATCAGCGGTGGCGAGAACATCGCGCCCGCCGGTGTCGAACGCGTGCTCACCTCGCAGCGGGGCGTGCGCGAGGCGTGCGTGGTGGGGCTGGCCGACCCGGAGTGGGGACAGGTCGTGGCCGCCGCCGTGGTGCCCGAGGACCCGGGCGACCCGCCGGACGTGGACGAGCTGTGCGCGGCGGTCGGTGACGCGGTCGGCCGGTTCGCCATGCCGAAGCGCGTCGTCTTCGTGCCCGAACTGCCCCTGCGCGGCCCCGGCAAGGTGGATCGGAGGGCGGTCGCCGGTTCGTTCGAGTAGGTTTCCGCCTTGATACGAAGACTGTTGGTTGACAGGTAACCAGGACAGGCGATTGGCTCGTCCTCGCCGAGACGCACGGCCCTGCCGCGGTCCCCTCCGCACCGGGCGTCCGGACGAGGAGTGCTGCGATGACCAGGCGCTACCTGTTACCGCTCGCCGTCGCCACCGTTCTGACCGCCGGACTGGCCGCACCCGCCGCGGCCGCGGGAGGCGCCGAGTGGCGAGCCGACCTGACCACGGTGAACGCCGACGACAACGGCGTCACCACGACGAACGGCACGGTCCGGCTCGACCGCGCCGCACCGACGCCCGCCAGCGCGCGGGCGGCCATCCGCACCGGGTTCCTGCAACTGGACCCGCGTGAGCTCGACGCACCGGTCAACGCCGTCGCCGCGACCGTGAGGAGCGCCGTCCCCGCCGGCGCGGAAGTCGCCGTGGACGTGCGCGGCGCGCTCGGCGACGAGCAGTGGACCGAGTGGGTCGAGGCGCGACCCGACGCGCCTGCCGTGCTGCCGACCGCGGTCACCACCGTGCAGGTCCGGCTGGCGCTGACGGCGGAGAAGGCGTCGCCCGAGGTGAGCCAGGTGACCCTCCGGGCGTTCACCGCACCCGCCGCGCAGGACGTCACCGCCCAGGCCGCGGGCCTGTCCTACCGGGTGTACGCCACCCGTGAGGGCCTCGTCGGCGGCACCACCGCGAACGGGCACGTGATCACCAGCCGCGACCACTTCGTCGCCCTGCCGTCGCGGCGCGGCCTGTCCGCCAAGGGCACCGGCACCTACAGCGTCCGGGTCTGCGCGTCGAGCGGCCGCTGCGAGTGGGCCCCGGTCTGGGACGTCGGCCCCTGGAACACCAAGGACGACTACTGGAACCCGTCGGCCACCCGTGAGATGTGGAAGGACCTGCCCCAGGGCAAGCCCGAGGCCCAGGCCGCGTACGAGAACGACTACAACGGCGGCAAGGACCAGTTCGGCCGCGCCGTCGCCAACCCGGCGGGCGTCGACCTGGCCGACGGCACGTTCTGGGACGGCCTGAAGCTGACCGACAACTCGTGGGTCACCGTCACCTACCAGTGGACCGGTTCCGGCCCGGCCGGGTTCATCCGCACCTCGGGCGACCCGCTGAACGTGCGCAGCGGCGCGACCTCGACCGCCTCCCAGGTCGGCCTGGCCGCGAACTACGCGCAGGTCCGGGTCGAGTGCCAGGTCACCGGCCAGTCCGTGACGGGCTCGCAGGGCACGTCGAACATCTGGTTCCGGATCGCGTCGGGCAAGTACGTCGCCCGCGCGTACGTGACCGGGGTGTCGGGCGCCACCGCCTGCTGATCACGCAGCACCCGGGAGCGGGTCCCCGTTCACCATGTCGGAGGATGTCCGCCATGGCCACAGTCGCCCAGTGGGTATCGGGGACCCGCCCCCGCACGCTGCCGAACTCGATCGCGCCCGTGCTGGTCGGCGCGGGCGCCGCGCACCACATCGACGGCTTCAACCCGACCTGGTCGCTGCTGGCGCTGGTGGTGTCGGTCGCGCTCCAGGTGGGCGTGAACTACGCCAACGACTACTCCGACGGCATCCGTGGCACCGACGCGAACCGCGTGGGCCCGTTCCGCCTGGTCGGGTCGGGTGCGGCCCAGCCGGGCGCGGTGCGCACGGCGGCCTTCGCGGCGCTGGGCGTCGCCGCGCTGGCCGGCCTGGCGCTGGTCGTGCTGTCCGGCCGGTACTGGATGGTGCTGTTCGGCGCGCTGTGCATCGCGGCGGCGTGGTTCTACACCGGTGGCCGCAAGCCCTACGGGTACGCGGGCCTGGGCGAGCTGGCCGTGTTCGTGTTCTTCGGCCCGGCCGCGGTGCTCGGCACGCTGTACGTGCAGACCGGCGAGGTGACCGGCATCGGCATCGGCGGCGCGGTCGCGATGGGCGCGTTCTCGACCGGCGTGATGATCGCCAACAGCCTGCGCGACATCCCGACCGACATCCAGGCGGGCAAGCGCACCCTGGCGTCCACCCTGGGCGACCGCGACTCCCGGCGGCTGTACCTGGCGCTGGTGTCGATCCCGTTCCTGATCACGCTGGCGATCGGCCTGCGCGTGCCGCTGGCGCTGATCGGCTTCCTGGCGCTGCCCCTGGTGGTCCTGGGCGCGCGGCGCGTGCTGAACGGCAGCAAGGGCCGCGATCTGATCCCCGTGCTGCGGGACACCGGACTGGCCATGCTGGTGTGGGGCATCGCCGTGCCGGCCGCGCTGGTCCTGGGCTGACGCCTCCGGCGGCGCTCAGCGCGCGTTGCCCGCGCGCAGCCAGGCGAGGTAGTCGGCCACCGCGCGTCCGGTGTCGTGAGCCGGTTCGTAGCCGGTGTCCTGCCGGAGGCGGGTGATGTCGAGGTAGGCCCGCCCGCCGGTACCGCCGGTGGGCAGGTCGACCCGGGCGTCCGGCACGACCTCCTTGATCGCGGCGATGACCTCGGCGTTGGACGTCGCACGGCCGGAGGCGACGTTGTAGGTGCGGTGGTCGAGCCGGTCCGCGAGCTGGAGGAGCGCGATGGCCCGCGCGCAGTCCTTCACGTAGCAGAGGTCGACCGAGTCCTCGGCGTGCGCGGGGCCGTGGAGGGTGGACAGGTCCGGCTCGGTGCCGCGGGCGGCGGCGTGGACGAGCTCGGGCGCGGCGAAGAACAACGCGCCGTGCGGATCGCCCGGCCCCCAGATCGCGGACAGGCGGTAGTTGACGACGTCGACGCCGGTGGCGCCGGACAGGTGGTCCGCGAGCAGCTCACCGATCTTCTTGAACGCCGGGATCACGTGCGGCGAGGTCATCGGCAACGGCGCGTCCTCGCGCAGCGGACCCTCGTCGGGCAGGCCCGAGTAGACGCCGATCGTGCTGGCCACGCCGACGCGCGCCACGCCCCACTCCTGCGCCGCCTGCACGATGTTGAGCAGGCCGCCGAGCGCCGTGCGCGTGGCGTCCACGGGCTCGCCGGAGCCGGGCGGCCAGGGCATCGACCCGGCGAGGTGCACGATGCCGGTGATCCCGTGACGCGCGCCGACGGCGCGCAACGCCGCCAGGTCGGTGATGTCGGCCTGCTCCACGACCACCCGCCCGTCGGCCAGGTCGGCGGGCACCTCCGCCGGCCGCCGCTGCACCAGCACGCAACCCTCGCCCTGGTCGAGCAGCGCCCGCGTGGTGTGCGAACCGATGAAGCCCAGACCCCCGGTAACCAAGATCATCGGGTGACCCTTCTGTCGCTGAGCTGATTATCAGCTCTACTGACAATCAGGTTAGCGGTAGGATCGGGTGGTGGCAAGCACCGACGGACCGAACCCCGAGTTGCGCCGGAACCTCGTCTACCTGCTCAAGCACGCGCACCTGCGGATGGCCGAGCTGACGGCGGGAGCGCTGGCGCCGCTGGGCATCGAGGGCCGCGAGCTGGGCGTGATGCTGGTGCTGACCGGCCGCGCACCGATGTCGCAGCAGCAGGCCGCGCAGCGGCTCGGCATCGACCGCACGACGATGGTCGCGCTGCTGGACGCGCTGGAGGGCAAGGGCCTGGTGTCACGTCACCCGGACGCGGACGACCGGCGGCGCAACGTGGTGGAGCTGACCGAGGCGGGGCGGGAAACCCTCCGCCGGGCCTCCGAGGTGACCGACGAGGCCGAGCGCGCCTTCCTCACGCCGCTCGGCGCGCGGGCCGCCCGGGAACTGCGGGAGTCGTTGCAGGCGATCGTGATCCACCCGGACGACCAGGACTCCTGACGGCCGGGGTTCCCGAGGACAGGCGCCGACGACCGCGAGGACTCCCGGCTACCAGGCGTCCTCGGTGAAGCTCATCGGCTCGTCGTCCTCGGCCGGCTTGGGCCTGGCCGGCTCGACGCGCGGTTCCTCGCCCCGGCACAGCGCGGCCAGCGCCTCGCGGTCCGCCTCCAGCGCCGCCTTCACGCCCCGGTCCTCGGCGGCCTCGCCCATGAGCACCTGCCGCCAGCTCAGGTAGCCGCCCGCGACCCGCCGCTGCAACGCCTGCAGCTCCGGCGACGCGCGGTTCGACTTCGCGAACTGCATCACCCGCCGGACGTCCTCGGCCGAGGGCTCCGTGCGCGGGTACCGCAGCTTCGCCGCCTCGCGCATGGCCTTGTCGGCGTCGGCGACCGACCTGGCCAGCACGTCCTCGGCCGTGAGCACCTCCGCCGTCCGCCACGCGCTCACCGCAGACCCCTCTCGACGCGCCGATCCACGCTGGGACGCACGGCACCCGCCGCACGTTCCACCCTCAGCCGACAATCACCCGCTCCACCTACCGGTCTCGCGGAACCGGGTCAGCGTCGCCAGGTGCGGCTCCAGGTCCATGCCCTGCCGGTGCACCCAGTCGTCGTCGTAGTAGGTGTTCGCGTAGCGCTCGCCGCCGTCGCAGAGCAGGGTCACCACGCTGCCGCGCAGCCGTGACGCCCGCATCTCCGCGACCAGCTGGAACGCGCCCCACAGGTTCGTGCCGGTCGACCCGCCGACGCGCCGGCCCAGGACGTCCTCGACGTGCCGGATCGTCGCGACCGACGCCGCGTCCGGCACCTTGATCATCCGGTCGATGACGGCGCTGATGAACGACGGCTCGACCCGCGGCCTGCCGATGCCCTCGATGCGCGAGCCCCGCGTCCCGGTCAACGACGCGTCGCCGTCGCACCACGAGTCGAAGAACACCGAGTGCTCCGGGTCGACCACGGCCAGCCGGGTCCGCAGCTTGCGGTAGTGGATGAACCGGCCGATGGTGGCGCTCGTGCCGCCGGTGCCCGCGCCGACCACGACCCACTCCGGCTCGGGCGCGGCCTCCATCGCCATCTGCTGGAACACGGACTCGGCGATGTTGTTGTTGCCGCGCCAGTCCGTCGCCCGCTCGGCGTGCGTGAACTGGTCCATGAAGTGCCCGCCCAGCTCCGCCGCGAGCCGCCGGGACTCGTCGTAGATCGCGCCGGGCTCGTCGACGAAGTGGCACTGCCCGCCCTCGCGCTCGATCAGCGCCACCTTCTCCTGGCTGGTGGAGCGGGGCATCACCGCGATGAACGGCAACCCGAGCAGCCGCGCGAAGTAGGCCTCCGACACCGCCGTCGAGCCGGACGACGCCTCGATCACGGGCGTGCCGCCGACGACCCAGCCGTTGCAGATGGCGTAGAGGAACAGGGAGCGGGCGAGCCGGTGCTTGAGGGAGCCGGTGGGGTGGGTCGACTCGTCCTTCAGGTACAGGTCGATGCCCCACTCCGGTGGGAGGGGGAAGTGCAGCAGGTGCGTGTCCGCGCTGCGGTTGGCGTCCGCTTCGATGATGCGGACGGCCTCGCACACCCACTCCCGGGTCCGGGAGCTGCAGCGGTCTACCGATGAAGTCACGCCGGCACGATAACTTCTGCGACGTGAACTCACCTTTGAGCGGCTCACTCCGCGGCAGCCTCCTCGCCGGCGCCGTCGGCGACGCGCTCGGCGGTTCGATCGAGTTCGACCGGATCGACCGCATCCGGGGCCGCTTCGGCCCGTCGGGCCTGACCGACTACGCGCCCGCCTACGGCAGGCTCGGCGCGATCACCGACGACACCCAGATGACCCTGTTCACGCTGGAAGGTCTGCTGCTGGCCCGCAAGCGCGGCAGCGACCCGGTGCACGAGGTGCGCGTGGCGTACGCGCGGTGGTTGCGCACGCAGGGCGGTCCCGAGGTCGTCCCGGACGGGTGGCTGCTCGACGTGCCCGAGCTGCACGACCGGCGTGCGCCCGGCAACACGTGCCTGACCGCGCTGCGCTCGGGCGTACTGGGCACGGTGGACAGCCCGATCAACGACTCCAAGGGCTGCGGCGCGGTGATGCGCGCGGCACCGGTGGCGCTGTGGTCGGACGACGTGCGCGAGGTGTTCGACCTGGCCGCCGCGACCGGCGCGCTGACCCACGGCCACCCCAGCGGCTACCTGTCCGCGGGCGTGCTGGCGGTGCTGGTGCAGCAGGTGCTGGCGGGCGTGCGGCTGCTGCCCGCGATCGAGGCGGCCCGCGCCGAGCTGATCCGGTGGGACGGCCACGAGGAGCAGCTCGCCCTGCTCGACCTCGCCGTGGAGCTGGGCGTGGGCGGGGTGCGGCCGACGCCCGAGGTGATCGAGACGACGTTGGGCGGCGGCTGGGTGGGCGAGGAGGCGCTGGCGATCGCGGTGCTCACCGCGCTGGCCGCGCGCGACCTGGCGGACGGGCTGCTGCTCGCGGTCAACCACTCCGGGGACAGCGACTCGACCGGCGCGCTGTGCGGGAACCTGCTCGGCGCGCGCGACGGCGTCGAGGCCATCCCGGAGCACTGGCTGGAGACGCTGGAGCTGCGGGACGTGGTGGAACGCCTGGCCGAGGACGCGGCGACCACCTTCGCGCGGTGACGGTCGTCCGCACGCGCCCTGGTCCTCCTTAATCTACATAGGTAGTCTTGAGGCGTGGAACCGCTCGGACGCATCGGACGGGCCACCGTCGACGTGCTGGGAGTGCTGCTCGACAGCGACCAGCCGCGCTGGGGCCTGGAGATCATCAAGCTGACCGGACGCCCGTCCGGCAGCGTCTACCCGCTGCTCGACCGCCTCGAACGGGCCGGGTGGGTCACGTCGTCGTGGGACGACGACAGCGCGCGCCGGGGCCCTCGGCGCCGGATGTACGTGCTCACGCCAGGAGGCGCCCAGGAGGCGGTCAAGGTGTGTGCGAAGAAGGCCGGACCCGTGCCCGTCGCCCGACCGGAGGTCGCCCGATGACCCGACTCGTCCCGGCCCTGGTCCGAGCGGCCGGCGCGCTGCTCCCCCGCGGGCAGCGGGACCGCTACCGGGAGCAGTGGCGGGCGGACGTCGACGGGGCGCGGGAGCTGGGCCTGAACCCGCTGGGCGTGGCGTTCGGCGCGCTGCGCATCGCACGTCGCGAGCACCGGCCGGTGGTGGTGCCCGTCGGCGTGCCGGCGCCGGCCCTGCGGCTGCGCGGGAGCACGAACATCGGCGCGGTGCTGGCCGTGCTGGTGCCGGCCAACCTCAGCGGCGGGATCCTGCTCCTGCTGCAGGAGCCGGTCAGGCGGCGTCGCCGCGCAGCTGGGCACGCAGCTTCTCGCGCTCGGCGCGGCGCACCGCCTGCTTCTCCTCCAGGCCCCGCGCGACCCGCGCGCGCAGCCCGCTGAACACGAACAGCGACAGCGGCAGCGCCACGACCACGCCTACGGCGAGGGCGACCAGGAGCGGCACGTTCACGAGCACGAGCAGCGCGGTGACCGCGGCGACCATGCCCAGGCGCGCGCCGATGTAGAGCGTCACATCACGACCCAGGTGCACGGTTGACCAGGTTACGCGTGGTCCGGGGAGCCGGCCGCCGCGGTGTTCGGACGGCCCTCGAACCGCGTGGAGAGCACGACCGTGGTGCGCGTGCGCGCGACGCCCTGGATGCGCCGCAACCGGCCCAGCGAGCGCTCCAGGTCGTCCACGGTGGCCACCCGCACCTTGACGATGAACGACTCGTCGCCGGCCACCCGGTAGCACGACTCGACCTCGACCAGCTCGGCCAGCGAGACGGCCAGCTCGTCGTCGTCCGCGGTGTCGGTGGGGTGGATGCTGACCAGCGCGGTCACCCCCAGGCCGACGGCGCTCGGGTCCACGACGGCGTGGTAGCCGACGATGACGCCGGTGGCTTCCAGCTTGCCGACCCGCTCGTGCACGGCGGAGGCGGAGAGGCCGACCTTGCGCCCCAGGTCGGCGTAGGTGGCCCGGCCGTTCTCGCGCAGGGCGGCGATGATCTGGCGATCAAGAGCGTCCACCGGACACAGGGTAGGCCCACCGACCCGGCGGGGTGGTGGTGCGGTGATGTCCGAACCGCACCCTTCGTCCCTTACTACCTCTTTACCATCACCCAAGCGTTCGAGTACCCGATGGGTGAGGTGCCACGATGCGTCCGGTACGTCTGTTCACCATCGGGGAGGATGCCGTGACCGTGACGCAGGGACACCAGGGGGAGCGTCTGCTGACGCCGGGCGAGGTGGCGAACCTCTTCCGGGTCGACCCGAAGACGGTCACCCGGTGGGCCACCGCGGGCCGCATCGGCTCCATCCGCACGCCGGGGGGCCACCGCAGGTTCCGCGAGTCCGAGGTCCAGCAGCTGTTGTCCCAGCTGACCACCGAGGCGACCGAACCGGTCCGGCACTGAAGCCGTACACCTCCGGGACACGGGTAATCTCGTGGCAAAGGAGGTGGCGACCATGCTCTACCTGCTCGCGGTGATCGGTGCGCTCACCATCGCCGTGCTGCTGTGGCGTGCATTCGGAACGGACCGGGTCGATACCGCCCCCAGTCGTCGTTTCGTGGCACCGGACGACGATCCCGACTTCCTGCGCAAGCTCGGTGAGCAGCGCCGGAAGAAGGCGGACGACGAGGAGTAGCACCACGGAGGGGCCTCGCACCGAGGCCCTTCGCCATGGCGTCCCCAGGACGTCCCCCGGGGTGTTCCGGGGGCGTCGACCACCGCTCCGACCGGGTCGCCCCGAAGTCGGTCAGTTGTTCGGGAAGTCGTCGGCCACCGTGGCGGCCAGCTCCAGCAGCGCCAGCCGCGTGTCCGGGCCGAGCTTGTCCAGCTCGATCTCCGCGCCCTCTTCCAGGTGCGCGTCGAACGGGATGCGGACGACCGCGCGGCAGCGCTGGGCGAAGTGCGCGGCCAGCTTGTCCAGGTCGACCTTGCCCGAGCCCGGCCGCACCGAGTTGATCACCACGACGGACTTGGCGACCAGCTCGCGGTAGCCGTGGGCGTCCAGCCAGTCCAGCGTCGCCGCCGAGGTCTGCGCGCCGTCCACCGAGCCGGACGAGACGAGCACCAGCGAGTCGGCCTGGTCGAGCACGCCCTTCATGGCCGAGTGCATCAGGCCGGTGCCGCAGTCGGTCAGCACGATGTTGTAGAAGAGCTCCAGCAGCGCGACCGTGCGCAGGTAGTCCTGGTCGCTGAACGCCTCGGACACGGCCGGGTCCTGCTCGGAGGCCAGCACCTCCAGGCGGCTGGGCGACTGCGAGGTGTACGCCCGCACGTCGCTGTACCGGGTGATCTTCGAGGCGTCGCGCAGCAGGTGCCGCACGGTCGCCGTGGTCTCCCTGGGCACCTTCAGCGCCAGCGTGCCGCGGTCGGGGTTGGCGTCCACCGCGATGACGCGGTCGCCGCGCAGCGAGGAGAACGTGGAGCCGAGCGTGGTCGTCGTCGTGGTCTTGCCGACGCCGCCCTTCAGGCTCAGCATCGCGATCTTGTAGCAGCCGCGCAGGGGCTGGTTGATCCGGCCGATCAGCTCGCGCCTGCGGACGTCCGCGGGGCTCTCGCCGAGGTTGACCAGACCGCCGGTGACCGCGTGCACGGTCTTGCGCCAGCCGGACTGCGGCGGGCGCTTCGCGCGCTTGATCAGCTGCTGCGAGGTCACCTCGCCGGCGTGGGCGCGCGGCGGTTGCTGGCCCTGGGGCTGCGCCTGGATGCTCTGCGGGAAGTTGTTGGGGAACCCGCCCTGGTACTGGTGCGGTCCGGACTGGCCGGGGCCGGGGTACGGGCCCGACTGTCCCCCCGGGACCTGGTACGGACCCGACTGCTGGCCGGGGACCTGGTACGGACCGGACTGCTGGCCCGGCACCTGGTACGCGCCGGACTGGCCGGCGACCTGGTAGGGCCCCGACTGCTGACCGGGCACCTGGTACGGACCGGACTGCTGACCGGGGACCTGGTGGGCGCCCGACGGGCCACCCGCGACCTGGTACGGACCGGACTGCGCCGGGAACCCGCCCGACGGCGGGCCGATCGGCGCACCGGACTGCGACGGGTCGAGGTAGACCGTCTGCGGGTCGGTGTACTGCGGCTCGGCGTACTGGGGGTCGACGTACTGCGGATCGGTGTACTGCGGGTCGACGTAGCGGGGGTCGACGTGGTGGGCTCCCGATCCCGGCTCCACCTGGTAGCCGCCCGACTGGTTCGGGTTGGGCTGCTGCCCCTCCGCTCCGGCCGGCTGCTGCCACGACGGCTCAGGATTCTCGTAGCGACCGGTCACCGCTGGGGTCCTCCCTGAGCGAAGCGGATCGAGACCTCCCCGACCCCACGCGTCCGACGTTAGTCGGCTACCAGTGGTTCCACGACACTGGGTGCGAGCTCGACCGGACCCGCGGGACGGGCCGGTGAACACCGCGTGGGTCGAGGTCTACGGGATCAGCCGACCCCGGCGTACGAGTGCAACCCAGTCGTTACGAGGTTGATGAAGAACAGGTTGAACACGGTCAGCGCGAAGCCGAGGGAGTTGATCCACGCGGCGGGGCGACCGCGCCAGCCGGCCGTCGCCCGCGCGTGCAGGTACGCCGCGTAGACGACCCACGCGACGAACGCGACCGTCTCCTTGGGATCCCAGCCCCAGAACCGGCCCCACGCGGCCTCGGCCCAGATCGCGCCGCAGATGATGCCGACGGTGAACAGCGGGAACGCGAACACCGTGCTGCGGTAGGCGACCCGGTCCAGCACGTCGGCGTCGGGCAGCCGGTGGAACCGCGCGCGGCCCGAGGACTTCAGCAGGAACAGCACGCTGGCCACACCGGGCACCAGCAGCACGCCGCTGGACACCGAGATCACCGACACGTGCACCACGAGCCAGTACGACTGCAACGCGGGCTGGACGGGCGCGGCGTCGGCGTAGAGGACGGTGCCGCCGAGGAACATCAGGATCACGATCGGCACGAGCACGAACCCGCCGAGCCTGCGGATCGGGAACGTGCGGGCCAGCACCAGCCACGTCACGACGGCCGCGAACGTGAGCAGCGAGCCGTACTCGTACATGTTGCCCCACGGCGCGCGTTCGGTCGCGAGACCGCGCAGCACCAGTGAAGCGACCTGGAGGACGACGCCGAGGACGGTGAGCGCCACGCCCATGCGGCCGAGGCGTTCGGCGCGGGGCCTGCGCTCCGGCGCGGTGACCAGACCGGGCGTCCACGTGCCGTCGGCCTGCGTGCCGCCCGCCGTGACCGCGGTGGCGAACTCGCGCTCCCGGGCCTTCGCGGGCCGCGCGAACGCCGCCTCGCACAGGTACAGCACGGCGGCGAAGAAGTAGATCGCCACGGCCGCGCCGTAGGTCCAGTCGCTGTAGGTCGCCAGGGTCGCGTTGACCGGCATCAGCTCTCCTCCTTGTCGGCGCGCGGGTCACGCTCGGCGAGCAGGTCCCCGGTCACGCCCAGATCGCGGGCCAACCCCGTGAACTCCTCGCCGTACCCGGCCTGGTCAGTGCGTGCGAGGCCGCCGACCTCGACAACGGTACGCCCGTCCTCCTGGGGTGTCGCCCGCACCCACACGCGGCGGCGCTTGATGCGCAGCGAGACGCCCAGACCCAGGATGACCAGCACCGCGAACACCAGCACCCACACCTGCGTGGGGTCGTGGGACACCTGCAACGACACCCAGTCGCGGACGCCGTCGAAGCGGATCACGGTGCCGTCGTCGAGGGTCAGCTCCTCGCCCTGCTTGAGGTTCTGCCGCGCGACCTTCTCCAGCTTGCCGTCCTGCACCATCTTCGGGTCGATGGAGAAGATGGACTGCCCGCGACCGGAGTCGGTGCCGAGGTCGCCGCGGTAGACGTCGATGGCCACTGCCGGGTCGTTGGCCGCCGGGAACGCCGAGTCCAGCAGCTCGCCCCGGAAGACGGCGGTCGGCGCGAGCAGGCCGGTGATCGCGAGCTGGGCGCGGCGGCGCTGCTCGGCGTCCGGCACGTTCGGCGGGTCGAACTTCGTCGCGCCCTCGGACGCCAGCGTGACCTGGTTGACCGGGCGCCACTGGGTGCTGCCGGTGCGGGTCTCGCCGTTGGGGAAGGTGACGGTGAACAGCGGCGTGTAGCCGTGGCCGAGGAGGTAGACCCGGTCGCCCGCCGTGCGCAGGGGACTGTTGACCTGCAACGGGTACGGCCGCCAGGTGTCGGTCTCCAGGTCCGCGCCGGACTGGTAGCGCAGGTCGGCGTGGAAGCTCTCCGCCTGGCCGCTGTGCAGGTAGTTGGCCTCGAAGTCGTCGACCTGCACGCAGAACTGGTTGAGCTGCGTGCCGTCCACGCGCAGGCCGGGGCGGAACGTGTCGTAGTTGTAGACGCCGGAGTTGCAGAACTGGCCGCCGTCGGCCTGCACGATGACCTGGCCCTCGTAGCCGAACATCTTGCCCAGCGCGAACGCGACCAGCAGGCCCAGCAGGGAGAAGTGGAACACCAGGTTCCCGGTCTCCCGCAGGTACCCGCGCTCGGCGCTGATCGTGCGGACGCCGCCCGGCTCCTCGGCGGTGACCGCGCGCCAGCCCCTGAGCCGCCGCCGGGCGCGTTCGACGACGGCCTGCGGTGTGGCGGTCGTGTCGGCCGACGCGTGGTGCGGCATGCGGGAGAGGTTGCGCGGGGTGAGCACCGGCTTGGCCCGCATCTGCCGGAAGTACTCCCAGGTGCGCGGCAGCAGGCAGCCGACCAGGGAGACGAACAGCAGCACGTAGACCGCGGAGAACCAGAAGCTGGCGTAGACGTCGAAGAACTGCATCCGGTCCAGCAGCCGGCCCCACCAGCCGTGGTCCGCGATGTAGTCGTCGACCTTCGGCGCGTTGAGCGACCGCTGCGGCAGCAGTGCGCCCGGCATCGCGCCGAGGGCGAGCAGGAACAGCAGCGTCAGCGCGGTGCGCATGGCGGTCAGGCCGCGCCACGTGTTGCGCAGGAAGGCGAGGGCGGTGCGCACTACAACGGCAGTTTCAGGTCGTTGACGACGGAGTCGCGCAGCCAGCCGACGAAATCGCCCCACAGCCCGGTGACCAGGGCCACGCCGACGGCGATCAGCAGGACGCCGCCGAACACCTGCACCTGGCGGACGTGCGCGCGCAGCCAGCCGGTCGTCCGGACCGCCCAGCGCGCGCCGAGCGCGATGAGGATGAACGGCAGGCCGAGGCCGAGGCAGTAGGCGAGCACGAGGACCGCGCCGCGCGCGGTGACCGAGCCGACCTCGGTGCTGCGGGCCAGCGCCATCACGCCCATCAGCGTCGGGCCGAGGCACGGCGTCCAGCCGAGCGCGAACACCCCGCCGAGCAGCGGTGCGCCGACTAGGCCGGCGCGCGGGGTGCGGTGCACGCGGACGTCGCGCTGGAGGGCGGGGACCAGGCCGATGAACACCAGTCCCATGGCGATCGTGACGATGCCGCCGATGCGCTGGAGCAGGTCGCCTTGGAACCAGAACAGGTCGGTCAGGCCCAGCACGACGAACGAGGTCAGGGCGAACACGACGGTGAAGCCGAGCACGAACAGCAGCGCCGCGCCGGCCACGCGCCACCGGCCGGTCTTGGGCGCTTCGCCCTCCTGGACCGCCGGGGCCTCCGCGCCGACCAGGCCCGCGAGGTACGCGAGGTAACCCGGGACCAGCGGGACCACGCACGGCGAGGCGAACGAGATCGCCCCGGCCAGCACGGCCACCCCGGTCGCGAGCAGGATCGGGCCGGAGGTGGCCAGATCGGTCGGGTTCACGCCGTCCAGGGTAGGTAGCCGCCCTTGACGACTCGCACCGGCATCCCTTATGGGCGACCCAGGTCACACTGCCGGATTGCCCCGGTTGGCCCCCACGCCCGTCGACGGGGAGCAGGAATCGACGAGTGAATACCCGAAGTAATGAATACCTACCTGCGACCATCGACCCTTGTGGGTTAGCACGCAACTCCATAGCGTGACAACATGCGCGTTCATCGGCTTACCCTGCCCGTGCTCGCCGTCGCCTTCGCGGTCGTCGCCGCTCCCCTGCCCGGCGACGCCGCGGAGTCCGACGGGCCCGCCGCGTCCGGCGTCGAGTGGGTGGAGGTCTTCTCCCCTGACGGATCCATCTCGCGGACCCCCGTCCCCGTGGCCCTGGAGACGCGGGCCGCTCCGGTGGCGGTGGCCGCCGACGTGGTGCCCATCCAGCAGACCGGCGCCTCCGACCAGCGGTTCGACCTGGTCTTCGTCGGTGACGGCTACACGTCGGCCGAGCTGCCCCTCTTCCACGACCACGTGGTGAGCAAGTGGAACGAGCTGTCCGCCGTGGAGCCGTTCCGCTCCTACCGCCAGTACTTCAACGTGTGGCAGGTCGACGTCGTGTCGAACCAGTCCGGTGTGGACAACGACCCGAGCCTGGGCGTGGACCGCGACACGGCCCTGGACATGGGCTTCTGGTGCCAGGGCCGGGACACCCAGACCGAGCGGCTGCTGTGCGTGAACCAGACCAAGGCGACCCAGTTCGCCGCCCTGGCGCCGCAGGTCGACCAGGTCATCGCGCTCGGCAACACCGCCAAGTACGGCGGCGCGGGCGGTGGCGTGGCGACCGCGGCGGGCGGCAACGACCAGGCCGGGCAGATCGCGGTGCACGAGCTGGGCCACTCGATCGGCAGGCTGGCCGACGAGTACGACTACCCGTACGACCGGTACACCGGCGCGGAGCCGGCCGAGGCGAACGTGACGGCGAACCCGAGCGGCGCGAAGTGGTCGGCCTACCTGGGCCAGGCGTCGCCGGACGGCGGCGTGGTCGGCGCGTTCGAGGGCGCCCAGTACTACCGGTACGGCCTGTACCGGCCGACGGACAACTCGATCATGCGCACGCTGGGCCGCGAGTTCAACCTCATCGGCCGGGACGCGATGATCGCCGCGTTCAAGGCGAAGGTGCCCGAGCTCCAGCAGGCGCCCGACCTGCGGCGGGCGTTGGGCCTGCGGTAGTCCTCACAGCCGCGGTGGTCCTGGGGGCCGGGGACGGCCCTCAGGACCACGGTGATCGTCAGATGCGGCGGTCTCGGGGGTGCGGCGGTCCTCAGGACTCGGCGGCGAGGTCCTTGACCAGCGGCACCAGGTCGGTCGCGATCACGCCGCCGAGGAACGCCGCGGCCACCCGGTGCTGCTTGTCCAGCACGAACGTGGACGGCACGGTGTTCGGCGGCAGCCCGCGGAACGACAGCATCGCGCGCCCGGACTCGTCGTAGATCGACGGGTAGCTCAGCGCGCGGTTGCGGATGAAGTCGCGCGGCGACTCGGTCGAGGTCTCCTTGACGTCGACGCCCAGCACCTGCACGCCCAGCGGCCCGGTCTCGTCCTGGACCTTCTGCAGCTCGGGCGCCTCGGTCCGGCACGGCGGGCACCAGGCGCCCCAGATGTTGACGACCACGACCTTGCCCGCGTAGTCGTCCAGCGAGACGGTCTTGCCGTCCTCCATCAGGCTGGGCCCGGTGAGGCCCTTGATGCCCTTGCGCTCGTCGCCGTCGTAGCGCAGCTTCGTCTCGCCGTTGGGCGCGACGAGCTGGAACTCGGCGCCCGCGACCACCGCGTCGTCACCGGTCGAGCAGGCGGTGAGGCCCGCGACCAGCGACAACACCGTCAGCGCGGTGAGGGCCCAGCGGGTCGTCATGCTCCGGTCACCCTCGGGTTCGTCGCACCGGCCGGTTCGGTGTAGGTCACCCGCACCAGCTGCTCGCCCTCGAACACCAGACTGGTCAGCGACGCCAGCGAGCACTCGCGGCGACGCGGGTCGTGCCACATCCGCTTGCCCTCCAGGAACCGCCGCAGCGTCCAGATCGGGAGCTGGTGCGACACGCACACGGCCTCGTGGCCCTCGGCCGCCGCGCGGGCCCGCTGCACGGCGCCGAGCATGCGGTGCGCGATCGCCAGGTACGGCTCGCCCCACGACGGCACGAACGGGTTGACCAGCTTCGGCCAGTGCTTGGGCGAGCGCAGCGCGCCGTCGCCCACCGCGACCTTCAGCCCCTCGAACCGGTTGTCGGCCTCGATCAGCCGCTCGTCGGTGGCCAGTTCGAGCCGGTGGGAGTCCGCGATCGGGGCCGCGGTCTGCTGCGCCCGGTCCAGCGGGGAGGCCACGACGTGCACGATGTCGTGGTCGGCCAGGTGCTCGGCCACGGTCAGCGCCTGCCTCTGACCGCGCTCGGACAGCTTGAAGCCCGGCAGGCGGCCGTAGAGGATGCCCGTCGGGTTGTGCACCTCGCCGTGCCGGAGCATGTGGATGACGGTCCTGGTCACTTGGTGGCCTCCGCGGCGGCACGGGCGGCGTGCGGCAGGGCGGCCGCGATGACGTCGAAGTCCTCGTCGGTCATGGCCGCGTTGACGAACCACGCCTCGTAGGCGCTCGGCGGCGGGTAGACGCCGCGTTCGAGCAGGGCGTGGAAGAACGGCGGGAAGCGCCACGTCTCGGCGGCCTGCGCGCCCGCGTAGTCGGTGACCTCGCTGTCGGTGAAGAACACGCTGACCAGGTTGCCGGCGAACTGGACGCGGTGCTCCACGCCGGCTTCGGTGAGGGCGGCGTCGAACAGCGCGCCCAGGCGCGTGGCGTTGGCGTCCAGGGCGCGGTAGACGTCGTCGGTGGCGGCGCGCAGCGTGGCCAGGCCCGCCGCCACGGCGACGGGGTTACCGGACAGCGTGCCCGCCTGGTAGACGGGGCCGGCGGGGGCGAGCTTCGACATCACGTCGGTGCGGCCGCCGAACGCCGCCGCGGGCAGTCCGCCGGACATGACCTTGCCGAACGTGTAGAGGTCGCCCTCGACGTTCTCCAGGCCGTACCAGCCGGCGCGGGACACGCGGAAGCCGGTCATGACCTCGTCCATGATCAGCAGTGCGCCGTTGGCGCGGCAGAGCTCCTTGAGCTCGGCGTTGTGCCGGGGCGCGATCGCGCCCATGTTGCCCGCCGCGGCCTCGGTGATCACGCAGGCGATCTCGTCGGGGTTCTCGGCGAAGGCCCGCCGGACCGCTTCGACGTCGTTGTACGGCAGCACGAGGGTGTCCGCGGCCTGCGCGCCGGTGACGCCCGGCGACGTGGGCAGGCCCAGCGTGGCCACCCCGGAGCCGGCCTGGGCGAGCAGCGCGTCGACGTGGCCGTGGTAGCAGCCGGCGAACTTCACGACCTTGCGGCGGCCGGTGAAGCCGCGGGCCAGCCGGATCGCGCTCATGGTGGCCTCGGTGCCGGAGTTGACCAGCCGGACCTGGTGCACGGGGGCGACCCGGTCGATGATCTCCTCGGCCAGCTCGATCTCGCCCTCGGTGGGCGTGCCGAAGGACAGGCCGTGCACGGCGGCGTCGCGGACGGCGCGCACGACGTCCGGGTGGGCGTGCCCGAGGATCATCGGACCCCACGAGGACACCAGGTCGACGTACCGGTTGCCGTCGGCGTCCCACAGGTGCGGACCCTCGCCGCGGACCATGAACCTGGGCGTGCCGCCGACCGAGTGGAAGGCCCGGACCGGGGAGTTCACGCCACCGGGGATCACCGCCGCCGCGCGCTCGAACAGTGCCTGGGATCGCGTCGCTGTCACGGGGTCCAGTCTCACACGTCGGGTTCTTCGACCTGCTCCCGACCACGGTCCCGGCCGCGGGTGCGCACGGCGAGCACGGTTTGGCGCACGGCGTCGAGCAGCAGCACGCCGGCCACGGTGACCAGGCCGACGGACGCGCCGATCCAGTTGCCGTGCAGCCGGGTGGACTCCAGCGGCGCGTGGTCGGGCAGGGGGTAGCTGTAGTGCAGGACACCCCGGTTCCAGCACCAGGCGGCAGCCGGCACGAGCAGCGCGATGAGCACCACCTCGCCCACCGCGATGAGCGCGCGCTTGGGCTGGTGCAGCGCGGGCGTGGCGCCGCCCGGCTCGTGGTCGGGCTCCGGGTCGGGCGCGGACTCGGTGTCGGTCGTGGCCGCTGTCACGCCGGTCAGCTTCTCACGCATCGGCGCTCCCGCCTCGTGCGGCCAGCAGTTTCGCCATCCCGGCGCGCAACGCGTCGGCGTCCCGCGCCCAGCCCGTCACGACCGTGCCGTCGGAGAGCGCGATCGGCACCGCCTCGGTGCCCCTGGGCAGGGTCCAGCCGCCGCCGAGCACCTTCGCGCCGGCCCGCGGTTCGACGTCCTCGACCGCCGCGACGTCCCGGATCGGCAGCTCCTCCCGGCCCTGGTGCAGCGCGACGGGCGTGAGGCGGACCTCGTAGACGCGCCGCCTGCCCTGCACCCAGAGCATCGTGGGCAGGAGCAGCAGCAACGCCACGACCAGCCACAACAGCGGCCGGGTCGGGCCGGTCAGCGCCTCGACGCCGAGGCCGAGGAGGGCGAACACCGGTCCCCACAGCAGCGGCCACCAGGACGCGCCGGGCTCGGCGTACAGCGTGGGCTGGTCCACCGCTACCCGGCGCTGCCCGAGAAGTACTGCCGGGTGCCCGGCAGGAAGCCGCACACCGCGGCCGCCGCGGGGAGCACCAGCCGCAGCACGATCACCACCCACGACAGCGGTTCGACGTCACCGTCGCGGGCCGCGATGATCGCGGCGGCGAGCGCGAGGATGCCGATCACCAGCGCGCCGCCGCACAGGCCGAGCCGAGCCTGGTAGCTGCCGCGCAGCAGCAGCACCGCGCCCCACACGGCGGCGATGCCCAGGCACGAGGAGGCGAACAGGCCCATGACCGACCCGAACGCGCCGAGCGGTTCGTCCTCGGCCAGGGTCCGGACGAGGGAGCCGACCGGCCAGGACAGGGCGGTGAGCAGCCACAGCGCGAAGGCCGCGACGACGGCGGTGGGGCGGTGGCGGGCGGTGGTGAACTGGTCGATGCCGCGCATCCCGTTGCCGTGGGGGTGGCCGGGGTACGGCTGGGCGGCGTAGGGCTGACCAGGGGTGGAAGGGCCGTAGGGCTGGGCCGGGTACGGCTGCGCGGTGTAGGGCTGGGCCGGGTACGGCTGCGCGGTATAGGGCTGAGCCGGGTAGGGCTGAGCTGGGTAGGGCCGGCCGGGGTGGGGCTGGTCCGGGTTCGGCCGGTACGGGTCGAACGGCGGCTGCGTCATCTCGTCACCGCTCTCGTGTAGGCGTTCGACGCGGGCAGGTACATCGTCACGACGCCGAGCGCGCAGACCCCGAGGAAGACCACCGACCACGCCACGCCGAGGCTCCAGTGCACGTAGCGCACCCGCCCGGACGCGAACGCCAGCAGCATGAGGAACCCGAACAGCAGGCTGATCGGGGCGAGCGCGGTGAGCACGACGCGCGCCCACCGGCGACCGGAGCGGAGCTTGAACGCGGCGATCAGGTAGGGCACGGACAGCACCCCGAGCCCGAACCCGACGAAGACCGGGGTCAGCCGCGCGACCAGCTCCGCCTCGCCCCTGCCCATCGGGTCGTTGCCGGTCGACGGGTCGCGCAGCAGCTCGTCGGTCAGCACGTCGACACCGGAGTAGACCAGGCCGGGCAGGACGAGCACGGTGAGCA
Source organism: Actinosynnema sp. NPDC023658 (assembly GCF_040639995.1). NCBI lineage: Bacteria > Bacillati > Actinomycetota > Actinomycetes > Pseudonocardiales > Pseudonocardiaceae > Actinosynnema > Actinosynnema sp. NPDC023658. The sequence goes on from NZ_JBFAAX010000012.1 coordinate 33,982, forward strand.
CCGCGCCGGCGACCCAGCACCAGAACGCGGCGGTGCTCGTGACCGGTCGGGCCGGTGGGAGCTCCTGCGGGCCGACCGCCGGCATCGGGGCGGGCAGGGCGTAGCCGGGCGGCAGGGGTGCGCCGGCCTGACCCGGCAGGTCTACCCGGTGGTAGGGCGAGGCGAACGGGTCCGGTTCGGACATGGGCTCTCCGCGGGGTTCAGTGCTGCTTCACCCACTGTGCCGTACCGGGGAGCCAGGTGAACGCCAAACCGACGGCGATGAGCAGCAACGTCACCACGTTCGCCGCGCTGGCGCCCGGCAGGACGATCCACAGCACGTGCAGCACGGCCACCGCGGTGAGCACGCCGCGGGCCCACCGCATGCCCCGCCGCAGCAACCACCCGAACAGGCCGTAGCCGATCGCGAAGCCCACGGCGACGACGGTCAGCTTCGCCAGCAACCCGACGATGGTGCCCGGGTCGTCACCGGCCCGGCTCGCGGCCTGCTCGAACTCCGCCCGGCGCAGCCACAGCACGCCGTTCTCCAGCAGCAGGAACGCGCCGAGGGCGAACCACACCGCGACCGCGCCGCGCACGACCGGGGGCACGGCCGCGCGTGCGGCTGCGGGCGACTGCTCGGTCATCCGGCTCGTTTGACCGAGTCGAAGTAGGCCTTCGAGGCGGGCAGGTACATCGTCACCACGGCGGCGACCACGACCAGCACGATGAGCAGCCCGAGCAGCGAGAACCCGATCAGGTGGTAGAGGGCCACGATCACGCCCAGCACGGTCAGCGCGATCCGCGCCCAGTTGCGGCCGGCGCGGGCCTTGACCGCGAACAGCGCCATCAGCGCGGCCAGCACCACGCCGACGACCACGAGGCCCCACAGGACCGCGGTGACCGCGGATTCCAGCTGGTCGGGCGTGACACCGGCGGTGTTGGTCTTGCGGGCTTCCTGGATCGCCACGTCCCGCTGGGTGATCACCAGGATCGCGGAGACGAGGAGCAGCACCGCGCCCGCGATCCACAGGAAGAACGACAGGCGCACTTCCTTCGGCTCGGGCACGGAGGGAGCCGCCTGCCCGGGGTAGCCCGCCAGCTCGGACTCGCTCAGCGGCGGCGGAGCCGGGGTGTAGGGCTGCTGCGGAGGCCGGTACTCGGGGTCCTGTGGGGTCGTCACGCCTGCAAACGCTAGGGCCGCCCGAGGCGTGCTGTCCACCGCGACAGGCAGCGGACAGCACACCTGTGACCTCGTGGTCAGTTGGCCTTGAAGTAGCGGTTCGAGTCGGACTTGAACATGAACACGATGGCGGCGATGGTGATCGCGAGCTGCGCCAGGCCGAGCAGCGCCTGGATCGCGCCCAGGAAGCCGACGGAGAACAGGATGCCGATGGCCAGCAGGCCGAGCAGTCCGCCGATGACCGAGATGACGCCCAGCACGGTCAGCACGATGCGGGCCCAGTTGGCGCCCTTCCGCATCTGCATGACGACCAGGATCCACAGCACGGACAGGACGAGGCTGAAGATCAGCGAGCCGTAGCCCGGCTGGATCGACGTCGCGGACGCGTCGACGTTCATCGCCGCCAGCGTCTCCCGCGCCACGGCACTGGCGGTGGCGAAACCGATGAGGTTCGCCACGATGCCGATGCCCGCCGAGATCAGCCACAGCAGGTACGCGGTGTCGACGGACTTCGGGCGCTCGGGCCGGCGCAGCTCGCTCTCGCTCAGCGGCGGGGCCTGCGGCGGGTAACCGGGCTGCTGGTTGTAAGGGTCGTTCGGAGTGGTCATGCGGAGGACCGTAGGAGTGATGGGGTGCGCAGTCGACCGGAAATCACAACCCGTTAGCTACGGGTGGTTGATCCGCACTGACCGAGCGCACTGATCTGAAGTACCCGGAAACTGATGGCTGGTACACCAGCGCCACGGCCACCGCGTCGACCAGCATCGTGACCACGCCGAACGCCAGGTCGACACCGCTCACCACCAGGCCGAACGCCGCCGCGAAGCCGGAGGCCGCCGCGATCAGCCGGACCACGCCGAAGAAGATCCCGGCGCCGGCGAGCACGGTCAGCAGGATCCGCGCCCAGTTCCGCCCGGACGCCATCCGGTTCGCCAGGAGGGTGTAGACGAGCACCAGGCCGGCCGCCAGCAGGAGGCCGAACACGATGCCGCCGGTGGCGGCCGCGTCCAGCTCGTCCTGGCCGAGGCCCGGTTGCTGCGCGCGCAGCTCGCGGATCAGCATCTCGCGGTCGGACAGCTGGAACAGGAAGCGGCCCATGCCGATCACCGCGCTGGCGATGAACAGCCACCGGGCCAGGTCGACGAGCTTCGGCGGGGTGGGTCGGGGCGGCTTGGGGCGGGCGACGGGCCGTGGGCTGCTCATCCCCGGTCCAGCCAGCCCGCGGCCTCGACCGCCCAGTAGGTGAGCACGATGTCCGCGCCGGCCCGGCGGATCGACGTCAGCGTCTCCAGCACGGTCCGCTCGCGCTCGATCCAGCCGTTGCGGGCGGCGGCCTCGACCATCGCGTACTCGCCGGAGATCTGGTACGCGGCCACCGGCACGTCGGCCACCTCGGCCACGGCCTTGACCACGTCCAGGTACGGCAGGGCGGGCTTGACCATCACCATGTCGGCGCCCTCCGCGAGGTCGAGCGCGACCTCGCGGAGCGCTTCGCGGGCGTTGGCCGGGTCCTGCTGGTAGGTCTTGCGGTCGCCCCGGAGCTGGGACTCGACCGCTTCGCGGAACGGCCCGTAGAGGGCGGAGGCGTACTTGGCGCTGTAGGCGAGGACGCCGGTGTCGGTGAGGCCCGCCTCGTCGAGGGCGGCGCGGATGAACCCGATCTGGCCGTCCATCATGCCGCTGGGCCCGACCACGTGGGCGCCGGCCTGCGCCTGGGCCACGGCCATCTCGCCGTAGACCTCCAGCGTGGCGTCGTTGTCGACGGTGCCGTCGGGGCTGAGCACGCCGCAGTGCCCGTGGTCGGTGAACTCGTCCAGGCAGCAGTCCGACATCAGGACGGTGGCGTCGCCGAGCTCGTGGCGGAGGTCGCGCAGGGCGGCGTTGAGGATGCCGTCCGGGTCGGTGGCGCCGGAGCCGACCGCGTCCCGCTCGGCGGGAACGCCGAACAGCATGATCCCGCCGACACCGGCCTGCACGGCTTCCACGGCGGCTTTGCGCAGCGACTCGCGGGTGTGCTGGACGACGCCGGGCATGCTCTTGATCTCGATCGGCGCGTCGGCGCCTTCCTTGACGAACATGGGCAGCACCAGCTGGCGCGGGCGCACGGTGGTCTCGCTGACCAGGCGGCGCATGGCCGGCGTGGTGCGCAGGCGGCGGGGGCGGTGAGCTGGGAACACTGCGGCACTTCCCTGAGGTCGGTCTGCTTGTCGGTGCCCTGTGGTTCGTGGGGTCCGGGGGGCCGGGGGTGTGGGTGGTGCTGTTTTGTCGGTGCCCCGTGGTTCGGTATGCGCAAGGGGTGCTGCGGGTCGGGGTACGCCTGGTTTGACGTGCTTCCCGGTGCGACCTGGTCAGGACCGGCCCGATTTGACATGGGGCCCGTACGAGCACCCCAGGCAGGCCGCAGCCGGCAGGCCCGGCGGGGAAGAGCGTCCCGCCAAGCCTGCCGGCTCCGACCAGCCTATGGCACTCGAACCCATGTCAAATCGGGCCTCGGTGGGGCCGTTGCGGGCCCGTCGGGTTCGAGGACGTGGGTCCGTCGAAGTCCGGGGGCCGCAGCGGCGAGTGGTTCGTCAGGACCTACGGAGGCGCTTGGTCTTGCGCGGGGGTGGGAGGGCGCCTTCCGCTCGCAGGCGGGCGGCGTGCTGGGCCAGGGCGTCCACCAGCGCGGGGACGTTGGCGTCCTCCGGCTGGACGTCGACGCGCAGGCCGAACTCCCTCGCCGTTTCCGCCGTCTGCGGACCGATGCAGGCGACCAGGGTGCGGGCGTGGGGCTTGCCCGCGATGCCGACCAGGTTGCGGACCGTGGAGGACGAGGTGAAGCAGACGGCGTCGAAGCCGCCCGACTTGATCATCTCGCGGGTGTCCGCGGGCGGCGGGGCGGCGCGGACGGTGCGGTAGGCCGTCACGTCGTCGATCTCCCAGCCCCGGTCGCGCAGGCCGGCCGCCAGGGTTTCGGTGGCGATGTCGGCGCGCGGCAGGAGGACCCGGTCGACCGGGTCCAGGATGTCGTCGTACGGCGGGAAGTCCGCGAGGAGGCCCTCGGAGGACTGCTCACCGGACGGGACCAGCTCGGGGATGATGCCGAAGCTGCGGACCTTGGCCGCGGTCGACTCACCGACGCAGGCGATCTTCACGCCGGAGAACGCGCGGGCGTCCAGGCCGAACTCGCGGAACTTCTCCCAGACCGCGCGGACGGCGTTGGTCGAGGTGAAGACGACCCACTGGTAGCGGCCGTCGACCAGGCCCTTCACCGAGCGCTCCATCTGGGCCGGGCTGCGCGGCGGCTCGACGGAGATGGTCGGGACCTCGACCGGGATCGCGCCGTGGGAGTGCAGCCGGTCGCTCATCGCGCCCGCCTGCTCCTTGGTGCGCGGGACGAGGACGCGCCAGCCGTAGAGGGCCCGCGACTCCCACCAGGAGAGCTTCGGGCGGCCGGCGACGGCGGCGCCGACGGTGACGACCAGAGGTCCGCCCAGGTCGCCCGCGTCGGCGGCGAGGGAGGCCAGGGTCGTGTCGACGGTGCGCTGGCCGAAGCCGGTGCCGTCGCAGGTCACGGCCACCGGGGTCTGCGGGGCGAGGCCGTTCTCCACGAGGGAGGAGGCGGCTTCCGCCAGGTGGCCGCCGGTGGCGTGCAGCACCAGCGTGCCGGGTGCCGAGGCCAGACCGGACCAGTCCACCGCACCGCGGACGTCGGCCTCGGTGTGGACGGCGCCCAGCGCGACACCCGCGTAGGCGGGCACGGCGGTGCCGGCGGGGACGCCGGGCACCACGTCGAAGGCGATCGTGGTCTTGGAGACGGCCTGGGCCTCCTTCACCACGGAGTCCAGGGTCAGCGGGTCGCCGGCTACCAGGCGGACGACGGCGTGGCCGTTCTTCGCCTCGGCGACCAGGTCCTTCGCGACGTCGGCGGGATCGCCCACGGCGGGTCGCACCTCGACGCCGTCGGGTACCAGCGCCACCACCTCGGCCGGGACGTCCGGGTCCGTGACCACGAGCTCCGCCTTGTGGAGCAGGTCGCGGGCCCGGACCGTGAGCAGCCCGGTGTCGCCCGGACCTGAGCCGACGAACGCGACTCGGCCGGGGGTCTTGCGTGCGCGGGTCATCAGGGCACTCCCCATCAACTACGCCCCGCCGGCGACGCGGTGGCGTGGCCGGAGAGGTCGAGCAACTCGGCGGCCAGCGCGCGGCCGAGTTCCTCTGCTGCGGTCAAGTCACCGGTGGCGGACGCACGGAGGAGGTCGCCGTCCTCCGTCGCCATGACCCCGCGCAAGGACAGGCGGAGGACGACTCGGGTCGCCCCGTCCGCGTCCTCGGCGAGGTCTTCCACCACATCGGCCAGCGCGCCGACCGGCGCGCTGCAGCCTGCTTCGAGCGCGGCCAGGAGGGCCCGCTCGGCAGTCACAGCGGCCCTGCTGGCCGAATCGTCCAGAGTGGACTGGAGGAGGTGCTCGGTGTCGACGTCGTCGACCCTGCACTCCACTGCGAGGGCGCCCTGTGCGGGCGCGGGGAGCATCTGGATGGGCTCCAAGGTCTCGGTGATCTCGGCCGCTCGGCCGAGGCGGGCGATGCCGGCGCGGGCGAGCACGACGGCGTCCAGTTCGCCGTCCGCGACCTTGCGGATCCGGGTGTCGACGTTGCCGCGCAGGGCGACCACCTCGATGCCCAGTCCGAGCGCGTTGAGCTGCGCGGCGCGGCGCGGCGAGCCGGTGCCCACCTTCGAGCCGGCGGGCAGCTCGCCCAGGGTCAGGCCGTCGCGGGCGACCAGCGCGTCGCGCGGGTCCTCGCGGGGCGGGACGGCGGCCAGCGACAGGCGCGGGTCGCGCGCCGTGGGCAGGTCCTTGTAGGAGTGCACGGCGACGTCGATCTCGCCGTTCGCGAGCGCGTCGCGCAGCGCCGAGGTGAACACCCCGATGCCGATCTCGGCGATGGGTGCGGACGAGCGGTCTCCGGGGGTGGAGATCGTGACGATCTCCACGTCAGCGCCCGCTTCGCGCAGCGCGTCGGCCACGTGGCCGGTCTGCGCGAGCGCGAGGGCGCTGCCGCGGGTGCCGATCCTCAGGGTGCGGTTCACCGCTTCTCACCTTTGGGTTGCGTCGAATGGGGGGTGCTGACGGCGGACGGCGCCTGCGGGTCGAGCCCGAACAGCTCGCGCAGCGCCTCGGCGTAGCCGGCGCCACCGGGGGCCGCGGCCAGCTCCTTCACCCGCACGGTGGGGGTGTGCAGGAGCTTGTCCACCACCCGGCGCACGGTCTTGGCCAGCTCGTCGCGCACCGCGCCGTCGAGCTCTGGCAGCCGCGAGTCCAGTCGCAGCAGCTCGGCGTCGACGACCTCGGCGGCGCGCTTGCGCAGTGCCGTCACGGTGGGCGTGACCCCGGCCGAGCGCTGCCCGGCCAGGTAGGCGCGGACCTCCTCGGCCACGATCTCCGCCGCGCGCAGCGTGCCCTGCCCGGTCGGGGCGTCGGACAGCCTGCGCTGGAGGGTCTCCAGGTCGACCACGCGGACGCCGTCGAGCAGCGTCGCGGCGGGGTCGACGTCCTTGGGCAGGCCGAGGTCGCAGACGACCAGCGGCCGGTCGGGGGCGCGGTCCCCGATGTGCTCGGCGCCGACGACCGTGCCGACGGAGCCGGTGCAGGCGAACAGCACGTCGGCGCGGGCGATCTCGTCGGCCAGGGTGGCCAGGCCGGTCGAGGTGGCGCGCACGCCGTCCGCGCGCAGGGCCGCGGCCAGGCGTTCGCCGTTGGCGGCCGTGCGGTTGGCGATGACGACCTCACCGATGCCGGCGCGGCGCAGGTGGGCGGCGGCCAGGCCGCCCATCGAGCCGGCGCCCACGATCAGCGCCCTGCGGCCGTCGAGGCCGCCGAGGGCGGTCGCGGCGTCGGCCAGGGCCTCGGAGACGACGGACGCGCCGGCGTGGTCGATGTCGGTGTCGGTGTGCACGCGCTTGCCGACCCGCAGCGCCTGCTGGACCAGCTCGTGCAGCGTGCGGCCGACCACGCCCTGCTCGTCGGCGGCGTTGTAGGCGGTGCGCAGCTGGCCGAGGATCTGGGCCTCGCCGACGACCATCGAGTCCAGGCCGCCCGCGACCGAGAACAGGTGTTCGACGGCGGCGGCGGAGTAGTGCACGTAGAGGTGCTCGAACAGGTCGGCGGGTTCGGCGCCCGCCTGCCGGGCCAGCACCTCGACGACCTCGTTCATGCCGCCGTGGAAGGTCTCGACGACCGCGTACACCTCGACCCGGTTGCAGGTCGACAGCAGCACGGCCTCGGACACGCTCGGCGCCTGCAGCAGCTGGTCGAGGACCTTGCCGCGGTCGGTGTCGGCCACCGCGACGCGCTCCAGCACGGGGACCGGGGTGGTCCGGTGGGACAGACCGACGACGAGCACGCTCATGCCGCCGTCACCACCGACCGGCTCACAACCCGCACGATCACGGGCGAATCACCACCCCGTCCACACCGATGCCGTTGACCACGTCACCGGCGGCCTCGTCAGCCCGCCGCGCGACGTGGAACGACAGGATCTGCATCTCGACCGCCAGGTCGACCTTGCGCACTTCGACGTAGTCCGGCACTTGGAGCACGACGGGTGCGAAGTTCAGGATGCACTGGACTCCGGCGGATACCAAACGGTCGCAGACGGCCTGAGCTGCCTGCGGCGGCGTCGCGATGACCCCGATCGAGACCTCGCGCTCGCTGCAGACGGACGTGATGTCGTCGATGTGGTTGACAGGTATGCCACCTACCGGCACTCCCGTGAGGTCCGGGTCGATGTCGAACAGCGCGGCGACCGGGAAGCCGCGGCTGGGGAAGCCGCCGTAGTTGGCCAGCGCGTGACCAAGATTACCGATCCCGACGACCGCGACGGAGTGCTTGCGGGTCAGCCCGAGGATCCGCTCGATGTGGCTCACGAGCACCTCGACGTCGTAGCCGACGCCGCGGGTGCCGTACGAGCCGATGTAGGACAGGTCCTTGCGGAGCTTCGCCGAGTTGACCCCGGCCGCGCCCGCGAGCTCCTCGCTGGAAATGGTCGTCACGCCCTGCTCGACCATGCCCGAGAGGACCCGGAGGTAGACCGCGAGCCGCGCCACCGCCGCCTCGGGGATCGCGCGTGCCCGCTCCCGGACGTCGGCGGGCGCGTCGGCACGGGTCTCCCCCGGGCGGGTCACGACACCGTCACCCTCGCCCCGCTGAGCCGCCACGCTGGAACTCCTCGACGTCCGTCGCACTGACCCGCCGGGTATCGCCACCAGCGGAGTGATGCACCCACCGTACCGCTTGTGAACGCTTGCACAAAGTCGGTGACGGAGGCCCTACCCGGACAAGTGAGCCGCGACCACCCGTGGATAAGCGGGCGCGGCACACGAACGGGGGAAAAGCGGGGGGGGGTGCGCGATCCGCCGCCCCCC
>NZ_JBFAAX010000013.1:0-42526 GCF_040639995.1 Actinosynnema sp. NPDC023658
CCGGCTTTGGCCTGCCTGGGGTGCCCGTAAGGGCCCCATGTCAAATCGAGCCGACCAGGACCACCACACCCCGAACGTCGAACTCACATGCTCTGAGCGTTGAACTCACCCGCTCTGAACGTAGGACTCTCGCGCTACGACCGTAGGACTCTCGCGCTCCACCGTCCTGAACGCTCAACTCAGCGCACGCCAACGTAGGACACGCACGCTCCGAACGTAGGACACGCGCGACGCGAACGTAGGACACGCGTGTCCTGGAGGTAGGACACGCGCGTCCCGGACGTTCGACCCGACCCGACCCGGCCTGCGGTCAGCCGATCACGATCAGCAGGTCCCCGCCCTCGACCTGCTGCACGCCGCGCACCGCCAGCCGCTTCACCCGCCCGGCCTTGGGCGCGGTGATCGCCGCCTCCATCTTCATCGCCTCGATGGTGGCGATCGTCTGACCGGCCTCCACCTCGTCGTCCTCGGCCACACCGGGCGTGACGACCCCGGCGAACGGCGCGGCGACGTGACCCGGGTTGCCCCGGTCCGCCTTCTCCGCCACCGGCACCGCGGCCGCGATCGACTTGTCGCGCACCTGGATCGGCCGCAACTGCCCGTTCAGCGTCGCCATGACCGTGCGGATGCCGCGCTCGTCCGCCTCACCGATGGCCTCCAGGCCGATCAGCAGCCGCACGCCGGGCTCCAGGTCGACCTGGTACTCCTCGCCCCGCTTCAACCCGTAGAAGAAGTCCTTGCTGCCCAGCACGCTGGTGTCGCCGTAGGCGTCCCGGTGCGCCAGGAACTCCTTCGTCGGGGCCGGGAAGAGCAACCGGTTCAACGTGTTGCGCCGGTCGTCCTCCAACCCCTTCACGTCCGCGTCGGTCAGCTCCGCCACGCCCTTCGGCGCGGCACGGCCCTGCAGGGCCTTGCTCCGGAACGGCTCCGGCCAGCCACCGGGCGGGTCGCCCAGCTCGCCGTGCAGGAACCCGATCACCGACGCCGGGATGTCGTAGCGCCCGGGGTCCGCCTCGAAGTCGGACGGCGACACACCCGCTCCGACCAGGTGCAACGCCAGGTCGCCCACGACCTTGGACGACGGCGTCACCTTCACCAGCCGACCGAGCATCCGGTCGGCCGCGGCGTACATGGCCTCGATCTCCTCGAACTTCTCCCCGAGCCCGAGCGCGACCGCCTGGGTGCGCAGGTTCGACAGCTGCCCGCCGGGGATCTCGTGCCGGTAGACGCGGCCGGTCGGGCCGGGGATGCCCGACTCGAACGGCGCGTAGACCTTGCGCACCGACTCCCAGTACGGCTCCAGGTCGCACACCGCCTGCAGGTCGAGCCCCGTGGCCCGCTCCGTGTAGTCCGTCGCCGCCACGATCGCAGACAGCGGCGGCTGCGAGGTGGTGCCCGCCATCGACGCCACCGCGCCGTCCACCGCGTCCACGCCGGACTGGATGGCCGCCAGGTACGTGGCCAGCTGCCCGCCCGCCGTGTCGTGCGTGTGCAGGTGCACCGGCAGGTCGAACTCCTTGCGCAGCGCCGTCACCAACCGGGCCGCCGCCGGCGGGCGCAGCAGGCCCGCCATGTCCTTCACCGCGAGCACGTGCGCGCCCGCGCCGACGATCTGCTCGGCCAGCTTCAGGTAGTAGTCCAGCGTGTAGATGCGCTCGTCCGGGTTCGACAGGTCGGCCGTGTAGCAGAGGCAGACCTCCGCGACCGCCGAGCCCGTCTCCCGCACCGCCTCGATCGCCGGCCGCATCTGCTCGACGTCGTTCAGCGCGTCGAAGATCCGGAAGATGTCGATCCCGGTCTTGGTCGCCTCTTCGACGAACGCGCTGGTCACGGCCTCCGGGTACGGCGTGTAGCCCACCGTGTTGCGACCGCGCAGCAGCATCTGGAGGGTGATGTTCGGCACCGCTTCGCGCAACGCCGCCAGCCGCTCCCACGGGTCCTCGGCGAGGAACCGCAGCGCCACGTCGTACGTCGCGCCGCCCCACGCCTCCAGTGACAACAGCCCGGGTGCCATCCGCGCCACGTGCGGCGCCACGGCCAGCAGGTCCTTCGTCCGCACGCGCGTGGCCAGCAGCGACTGGTGCGCGTCGCGGAACGTGGTGTCGGTGACGGCCAGCGCCTTGCTCTCCCGCAGCCAGCGGGCGAAGCCCTCCGGCCCCAGCTCCACCAGCTTCTGCTTCGACCCGGCCGGCGGTTCGGCGTTCAGGTCGATCGCCGGCAGCTTCACCTTCGGGTCCACAACGGACGGACGCGGGCCGTTCGGCTTGTTCACCGTCACGTCGGCCAGGTAGGTGAGCAGCCGCGTGCCCCGGTCGGCGGAGTGCCGGGCGGTGAGCAGGTGCGGGCGCTTCTCGATGAACGAGGTGGTGACGCGGCCCTCGAAGAAGTCCTCGTCGTCCAGCACGGCCTGGATGAACGGGATGTTCGTCGACACACCCCGGATCCGGAACTCGGCCACCGCGCGCCGCGCGCGGGCCACCGCCGCGGAGAAGGTGCGACCGCGACACGTGAGCTTGACCAGCATCGAGTCGAAGTGCGCGCCGATGACCGTGCCCGCGCCGGTCGTGCCGCCGTCCAGCCGGATGCCCGAGCCGCCCGGCGAGCGGTAGGCGCTGATCATGCCGGTGTCGGGGCGGAAGCCGTTGGCGGGGTCCTCGGTGGTGATCCGGCACTGGAGCGCCGCGCCGCGCAGCTGCACGGTCTCCTGGCTCAGGCCGAGGTCGTCGAGGTTCTCCCCGCTCGCGATCCGCATCTGCGACTGCACGAGGTCCACGTCGGTGACCTCTTCGGTGACCGTGTGCTCGACCTGGATGCGGGGGTTCATCTCGATGAAGACGTAGTTGCCGCGCGGGTCGAGCAGGAACTCGACGGTGCCGGCGTTGCGGTAGCCGATGTGCCGGGCGAACCGCACCGCGTCGTTGCAGATCCGGTCGCGCAGCTCCGGGTCCAGGTTCGGGGCGGGCGCGATCTCGATGACCTTCTGGTGGCGGCGCTGCACCGAGCAGTCCCGCTCGAACAGGTGCATCACGTTGCCCTCGCCGTCGGCGAGGATCTGCACCTCGATGTGCCGCGGCTCGACCACCGCCTGCTCCAGGAACACCGTCGGGTCGCCGAAGGCGGACTCCGCCTCGCGGGACGCGGCCTCCAGGGCCTCCCTCAACCCGCCGGGCTCCTCGACCCGCCGCATGCCGCGGCCACCACCACCCGCGACGGCCTTCACGAACACCGGGAACGCGATGTCCTCGGACGCCCGGACCAGGGCCTCGATGTCGCTGGACGGCTCGCTGGACTTGAGCACCGGGAGGCCGGCCTCGCGGGCCGCGGCGATGGCGCGGGCCTTGTTGCCGGTCAGTTCGAGCACGTCCGAGGGCGGGCCGACGAACGTGATGCCCGCCTCGGCGCACGCCTTGGCCAGCTCGGGGTTCTCCGACAGGAAGCCGTAGCCGGGGTAGACCGCGTCGGCGCCCGCCTTGCGGGCCGCCTTGATGATCTCCTCGACGGACAGGTAGGCCCGGACGGGGTGACCGGGCTCACCGATCTCGTACGACTCGTCGGCCTTCAGCCGGTGCAGGGAGTTGCGGTCCTCGTGGGGGAAGACGGCAACCGTGCCGGCGCCCAGTTCGTAGGCAGCGCGAAAGGCCCGGATCGCGATCTCGCCGCGGTTGGCGACAAGAACCTTGCGGAACATGCGGCGTTCCCTCCCGGTTACTCGGCGAGTCCCGCCCGAGCGCGGGCGGGACTCGAGGAATCAAAAGCACGCTACCGTGCGCTTCCCGCCCCTCGGGAGTTCCATCTCACGTGACGGACGTCATCGTGATCGTTCACTCATCCGGTCAAGGCGGGCGCGACCTGGGATCACGCCCCGGGATTCTCCCTTGTGAGGGCACGTCGCGCAGCCCCCGGCGGGCCGCACGCGTGCGGCGGATTGACGGCGTACCGGTGCGGTGCCCACGTCACTGCCCGACAACGCCCGTTCACTCCACACGCTGAATCACCGACTCGTTACGGTGGGTTCGCGGTATCGGGTGACTACAGCCGGCGACTTCTCGGTAGGGTTGGCCGCATGGCCGGGGCTGAAGGGACTGGGCAGCCTGCTGCCCGCACTCATTTCGACGTCGTTCTGCGCGGTTACAACCAGCGCCAGGTGAACGAGCGGGTGACCAGACTCGAGTTCGACCTCAAGAACTCGAACCGGGCCCGGGACGCGGCGTCGGCCCAGGTCGCGGAGCTGAACAAGCTGCTCGGCTCCACGCGCGCCGAGCTGGAGAAGGTCAAGGCCCAGCTCAGCAAGCTGGCCACCAGCCCGTCCAGCGCCTCCAACGTCACCGAGCGCGTGCGCGTGATGATGACGTTGGCGGAGGAGGAGATCGCGGACATCCGCAAGGCCGCGCTGGAGCAGGCCAACGCCACCCGCGCCGAGGCCGAGCGGGCGGCGTCCGAGGGCAAGGCGGTGCACCAGCGCGCCATGGGCGAGCTGGAGGACCGGCGCCGGCAGCTGGAGGCGGCCCACCAGCAGCGGACCACGGAGCTGGAGCGGCAGCACGAGGAGCGCCGCACCGAGCTTGAGCGGCAGCACGAGGAGCTGCGGGCCCAGCTGACGGCCGAGCACGAGGCGCTGATGGCCGAGGCCCGCTCCGAGCGCGAGAAGGCGACCGCCGGGTTCGAGGCGAAGACCGCGGAGCTGGAGGCGAAGCGGGTCGAGCTGGAGGCGAAGTACAAGGGCTACCACGACGACCTCGACAAGGAGTACGACGAGCTGCGCACCAAGCTCCGCAAGGAGCACGAGGTGCACGTCGTCGAGGCCAAGGCCGAGGCCGCGAAGCTGCTCGAAGCCGCCCGCGCCGACGCCGCCGAGCTGCGCGCCCGGACCGAGGAGCAGGTGGCCGAGCTGGAGTCCGAGGCCCTGGCGAAGGCCGAGAAGGCGGTGGCCGACGCCAACGCCGCGGCCGAGCGGACGATCAGCGAAGCGGACGCCCACGCCGAGAAGACCATCACCGAGGCCGACGCCCACGCCGACCGCCGCACCACCGCGGCCGACGAGAAGCTGGCCGAGCTGCACCGCGTGCACCGCGCCCTGAGCGAGCAGTTCGCCGCCGCGCAGGAGGCGGTGTCCAAGGCGGTGGCGACCCTCAAGCCGCTGGACGACGAGAGCGCCGCCGACGCCGCCGACGAACAGCCCGCCGCCACCACCCCGGACCCGGAACCCGCCAAGCCGGAACCCAGCAAGCCGGAACCCGCCGCCGGGGCCGACGCGCCCACCAAGCCGGCTACCGCGAAACCGGCCACCGCCAAACCGGCGAACGCCAAGCCCGCGTCATCGGCGGCAAAGACCAAGAACACGGACCCGTCCGAGCAGCCGACCGCCCAGCTGCCGGTCCCCAAGAGCAGGCAGCCGAGGTAGTCAGCCCGGCCCGAGCCCGCGTCAGGGCTCGCGTCACGCGGCTCGCGTCACTGGGGCAGCTGGTCGGCCGGGACGACCTCGGCCTGGTCCGGCACGGCGATCTCGACCGGCTGCCCCCAGTCGCGGAACCGGGTGCTGGACTGCTTCACGACCTTGCCGTCCAGCTCGAACCGGTACTCCGCCCGCAAGGGGGCGCTCGTGTCGTCCACCCACACCGACGCGGCGATCCTCACCCCGTACTCCGCGAGCTGGGTGTGCTGAAGCTGGATGTCCTGGTCCTCGATGACCTTCGCCATCTTCAACGGGTCCACCACCAGGTCGAACCGGGTCGCCGGCACGCCGTCCACCTGCTCGGACGCCTTGTTCACGATCAACGCCGCCCGCGGCTGGAGGTAGTCCAGCTCCGCGCCCACCATGGCGCTCGGGCCGAAGCCCCTCAGCAGCGCGGACACCTCGCCGCCGCTGCCCGACGCGTAGTAGCCCCACTTCTTGCCCGCGGGCATCGGAGCGCCCTCCACCTGCACGTACGTGCCGTCGCGCACGACCACCAGCGCGATCTTCTTGGGCTGCCCGCCGGTCGACACGGTCATCGTCATCGACCCGGTCACCCCGTCGGCGTCCTGCCGCACCGCGCCGTCCACGACGTTGTGCACCTCGGTGGCGTCCCCGTCGGAGGCGAAGCCCTCGGTGTGGAACGTCGCCGTCCCCAGCTCGGCCCGCCGCTGTTCGACGCGCTCGGCCAGCACCGCCAGGTCGCCCTTGGGCAGCGAGGACGTCGTCGAGGCCGGATCACCGCCCGGCGCGGCCGTGCAGGCGACCAGCGCCAGCGGAACCAGGGCGAGCAGGAATCGGCGCACGAACCAGGGTAACCGCCACCGGCCAGCCCTTCCCCGACCACCGCCTCCCGACCGACCGGCCCACCTCGGACCCACCCATCAGGCCTTCTCCAGGTACTCCGCCCGCTCGTCGTCCAGCAGCCCGGCCACCAACCCGGCCAGCCCGGGGTGCGCGGCCAGCTCCGGGTCCGCCTCCACGACCTCCTGCGCGACCACCCGCGCCTCGGTGATCACGTCCTCGTCGCGCAGCAGCGACAGCATCTTCAGCCCCGACCGCGTCCCCGACTGGGCCGCGCCGAGGATGTCGCCCTCGCGCCGCAGCTCCAAGTCCAGCTGGGCCAGCTCGAAGCCGTCCAGGGTGGACTCGACCGCGCGCAGCCGCTCCATCGTCGACGTGCCGTCCGGCATCTCGGTCACCAGCAGGCACAGCCCCGGCGCGCTGCCCCGGCCCACGCGTCCGCGCAGCTGGTGCAGCTGGCTGACGCCGAACCGGTCCGCGTCCATGATCACCATGACGGTGGCGTTGGGCACGTTCACGCCGACCTCGACCACGGTCGTGGCGACCAGCACCTGCACCTCGTTCGCCGCGAACGCGCGCATCACGGCGTCCTTGTCCTCCGGCGGCATCCGGCCGTGCAGGACGTCGATCCGCAGCCCCCGCAGCGGCCCCTCGGCCAGCCGGTTGGCCACGTCCACCACCGCCAACGGCGGCCGGCGGTCCGACCCGTCGTCCTTCCCCGCACCGCCCTTCCCCGACCCGGCCTTGCCGGACCCGGACCCGGAACCCGACCCGGAACCCGATCCCGACCCCTCCTCCGGCGGCCCGTCCGCGTCGTCCTCCGACGCACCGTCACCGATGCGCGGGCACACCACGTACACCTGGTGGCCCTTGCCGACCTCCTCGTGGATCCGCTGCCAGGCCCGGTCCAACCAGCCCGGCTTCGACGCCACCGGCACGACCGACGTGCTGATCGGTGAACGCCCCCGCGGCAGCTCGCGCAGCGCGGACACCTCCAGGTCGCCGTACACCGTCATCGCCACCGTGCGCGGGATCGGGGTCGCCGTCATCACCAGCACGTGCGGTGTGGACCCACCCGCGCGCCCGCTCAGCGCGGCCCGCTGCTCCACGCCGAACCGGTGCTGCTCGTCCACCACGACCAGCCCCAGGTCCGCGAACTCCACCTTGTCCTGGATCAACGCGTGCGTGCCGACCACGATCCCGGCCTCGCCGGACACGATCTCCAGCATCGACCGCTTCCGCGCCGCCGCGCCCATCGACCCGGTCAGCAACGTCACCCGCGTGGCGTGCTCGGCGCCGCCCAGCTCACCGGCCTGCGCGAGGTCGCCCAGCAACTCCCGCAACGACCGCGCGTGCTGGGCCGCCAGCACCTCGGTCGGCGCGAGCATCGCCGCCTGCCGACCGGCGTCGACGACCTGCAACATCGCCCGCAGCGCGACCATCGTCTTGCCCGAGCCGACCTCGCCCTGGAGCAGCCGGTTCATCGGGTGCTCGCCGGACAGGTCGTGGGCGATCTGCTCACCGACCTCCCGCTGCCCCGCGGTCAGCTCGAACGGCAGCCGGGCGTCGAACGCGTCGCGCACCAGACCGGCCCTGGGCGGGCACGCGGGCGCGGGGCGGGCGGTGGCCGAACGGCGGCGTTGCGCCAGGGTCAGCTGGACGGCCATGGCCTCGTCCCACTTCAACCGCTGCTGCGCGACGGTGATCGCCGCCCAGCCGTCCGGCCGGTGGACGTCCCGCAACGCCTTCTCCAGCCCCACCAACCCGCGTTCGGCGCGCAGCGACTCCGGCAGCGGGTCCTCGGCCACCCCGTCCCACACCGCGAGGACCTGCTCGACGCAGTTGGAGACGTTCCACGACTGGATGCCCTGCGCCGCCGGGTAGACGGGGATGAGCGCGCCCGCGAACCCGGCCACCGCGTCGTCCCCGCCCTCCAGCACCTGGTAGTCGGGGTGGGCGAGCTGGAGCTTGCCGTTGAACATGCCGACCTTGCCCGCGAACATCGCCTCGCGGCCGGGCAGCAGCTCCCGCTCGACCTTGCGCGAGCCGCGCCCGAAGAACACCAGGTGCAGCTCGGAGGTGCCGTCGGTGATCACCGCCTCCAGCAGCTCGCCGCTGCGCGACTTCATCCGCCGCTGCCGCGCGCTCTTCACCCGCGCCTGCACGGTGACGTGCTCGCCGAGCTCCAGGCCGGCGATCACGGTCAGCTTGCCGCGCTCGTCGTAGCGGCGCGGGTAGTGGCGCAGCAGCTCACCGACGGTGGTCAGGCCGAGGCCGGCCTCCAGCGCGTCGGCGCTCTTCTTGCCGAGCACCGACACCAGCTTCTCGTCGAAGGTCGTCATCCCGGCCCATTCAACTACTCGACACCGACACCGACACGGCCGACACCTGCACCGTCGCCTCGCCCCGGCCGACTACTCGACACCGACGACCAGCACCGCGTCCCGCTGACCGCCCGGGTAGGACGCCAGCTCCACCTCGGGGTGCGCGACGCGGAGGTGATCTTCCAGCACCCGCTCGACCCCGTCCGGGGCGGCCCGCCCGACCAGCACGGTGACCAGTTCGCCGCCGCTGGCGAGCATCCGGTCGACCAGTCGGCAGGCCAGGTCACCAACGTCGGCCGGACCGGGCTCGATCAGCACGACCTCGCCGTCCACCATGCCGAGCAGGTCACCCGGGCGGCACCGGCCGACCCACGTGATCGCCTCCCGGTCGGACACCGCGACCTCGCCGCGCCGGGTCGCCGCCGCGGCCTCGGCCATGGCCACCACGTCGTCGCCCGCGCGGCGGGACGGCGAGTGCACCGCCAGCGCCGCCAACGCCTGCACCGGCGAGAACGTCGGCACGACCACCACGTCCTGACCCGCGGCGACGGCCTGCGTGACGGCCTCGTCGAGCGGTTCGCGCCAGGTCGGGTCGCCGGGCAGCACGGTCACCTGCCGCGCCCGCGTGCTCACCACGACGGCCAGCAGGTCGGCCGCCGTCACCGCGTCACCGGGCTCGAACACCACCGCGCCCTCGGACCGGAACAGCTCGGCCACCCCGTCGCCCTCGACCAGCACGACGATCGCCCGGTCGCGCACGAACCGGGGCGCCTGGGCGGCGATCTGGTCGGCGAACCTGGCCACCGTGATCCGGTGCGGCCGACCGGCCCTGATGCCCGCCTCCACGGCCGCGCCGATGTCGTTGCAGTGCACGTGCACCGTCCACAGGCCCTCGCCGTCGCCCACCACCGACACGCAGTCCCCGACTGCCAGCAGCTCGTCCTTCAGCGTCTCCACAGCCGGCACCCCGGCGTCCGACGACCCTGCCTCCGGCACCCTGTCGAGCAGGTACATGACCTCGTACTCGAACTCCGCCGACCCGTCCTCGCGCGCGGTCGTCAGCGAGTCCCGCGGCACGGGGACGACCACCGGCGCGTGCTCGACCACCCGCCCGGTGATCACCGCCACCAGCGCGTCCAGCAGCACGACCAGCCCGCGCCCGCCCGCGTCGACCACCCCGGCGCGCGCCAGCACGGCCAGTTGGCGCGGTGTGTCGGCCAACGCCTCGGCGCCGGCCTTCGCGGCGACCGTCACCACCTCGTCCAGCTCGTCGGACGTGCAGTCGCGGGCCGCCTCTGCCGCCGCGTGCAGCACGGACAGCACCGTGCCGGGCACGGGCTTCGACACGGCCGCGGTGGCCAGCTCGTCGGCCCGCCACAGCGCCCTGCGCAGCGACGCGCCGGACGCCGTGGACGCGCCCTGGGCGGCCTCCGCCAGCCCGCGCAGCACCTGGGACAGGATCACGCCCGAGTTGCCGCGGGCACCGGCCAGCGCGCCGCGCGCGAGCGCCGCCAACGCCGACCCGGCCGTGTCCACGGGCGTCCTGAGCAGGGCGTCCAACGCCGAGCGCATGGTCTGGAGCAGGTTCGTGCCGGTGTCGCCGTCGGGCACCGGGAACACGTTGGTGCGGTCCAGGTCCTCCCGGTTGGCGTCCAGGGATCGAACACAGGCGTCCGCCCACTGGCGCACCGCGACCGCATCGAGAGCCTGCATGGCGGCGAGGGTATGCGACCCGGTTTGGAGGCAGAACGGCCCACCGGCTACCCTGTCCAGGTTGCCATGCCCGGCTGAGGCTTGTGCACGCTTGCGCGCCCGCCGGGGCGTGAGTACCGCTGAAGAAACCTAAGGAGTGGCTGACGTGGCTGCCGTGTGCGACGTCTGTGGCAAGGGGCCGGGCTTCGGCCATTCTGTCTCGCACTCCCACCGGAAGACCAACCGCCGGTGGAACCCGAACATTCAGACCGTGCGCGCGAAGGTTTCCTCTTCGACGCGGCAGCGGCTGAACGTGTGCACCTCGTGCCTGAAGGCGGGCAAGGTGGTGCGCGGCTGAGACCCGCGCCCGAGCTTGGCGAAAGGCCCCCGGAACGCGGTTCCGGGGGCCTTTCGACGTTCCGAGCTCTTCAAGTCTTGAGCCTGCCCGGCCGGGAGCATCCCGACTCGGGCGCGATCCGGGTCACGCGCGGGTCGCGTCCTGAGCGTTCAACTCGGGTGTTCCGAACGTAGGACACGCACGACCCGGACGTAGGACACGCGGGTCAGGGGAGCTTCCAGTCGATCGGCTCCGCGCCCTGCCCCACCAGCAGCTCGTTGGCCTTGCTGAACGGCCGGGAGCCGAAGAAGCCGCCCGCCGCCGACAGGGGGCTCGGGTGGACGGACTCGACGCAGCGCTCCGGGCCCAGCAGCGGCTTGAGGGCGCGCGCCTGGCTGCCCCACAGGATCGCGACCAGCGGCGCGTCCCGCTCGGCCAGCGCCTTGATCGCCTGCTCGGTCACCGGCTCCCAGCCCTTGTTGCGGTGGGAGTTGGACTTGCCCGGCTGCACCGTGAGCGCCCTGTTGAGCAGCAGCACGCCCCGTTCTGCCCACGGGGTCAGGTCGCCGTTGGACGGCTTGGGGTGGCCGAGGTCGGACATGTACTCGGTGTAGATGTTGACCAGGCTCTTCGGGATGGGCCGGGTCTCCGGCGACACCGAGAAGCTCAGGCCCACCGCGTGCCCCGGCGTCGGGTACGGGTCCTGGCCCACGATCAGCACCCGCACGGAGTGGAACGGCTGCTGGAACGCCCGCAGCACGTTCTCCCCCGCCGGCAGGTAGGTGCGCCCGGCGGCGACCTCCGCCCGCAGGAACTCGCCCATCGCGGCGATCCGGTCGGCCACGGGCGCGAGTGCCGCGGCCCAGCCTGCTTCCATGATTTCCTCAAGCGGACGTGCCACGGCGGGACCTTATCTCAGTCCAGGCGCCGGAGTTCCTTGCGGTAGAGCAAGATGTTGTCCACGTACTTGTCGACCGCGAACTGCCACGCGCCGTCCGGCACGACGTACCCCTCGCGCACCTTCGCGGGCACGCCGAGCGCCATCGACCGCGCCGGCACGTGCCCCTCGAACGACAGCACCGCGCCCGCGCCGACGATCGCTCCGGTCTCCACCACGGACCCGTTGAGCACCACCGACCCCGAGGCGATCAGGCACCGGTCCGCGATGGTCGCGCCCTCGATGTGGACGTTGTGCCCGATGACGCACTCCGCGCCGATCAGCGCCGGGTGGACCTCGGTGCAGTGCACGACCGTGCCGTCCTGGATCGACGTCCGCGCGCCGACCTCGATCCGCCCGAAGTCGCCCCGCAGCACGGCCTGGGGCCAGACGGAGGCGTGCGCGCCGATCCGGACGTCCCCGATGACCGTCGCGTCCGGGTGCACGTAGGCGTCCGGGTGGATCACCGGCTCGTAGTCGCCCAGCGCGTAGATCGCCATGCGGTCCCCTCCCGGCCCTCAGAGATCCTTCGCGAAGCAAAGGCTTTCCGGATGATGCCGGTAGACACCGAAGTTGTCGATGCGCGCGTATCCATTGGCGCGGTAGAGGCCGATCGCCTCGGGCTGACGCAGGCCGGTCTCCAGCACCATCCGGGTGCGGCCGGCCGCCCGCGCCGCGGCTTCCAGCGACTTCAGCACCACCGGCGCCAGGCCGCGCCCGCGCATCGCGTCCACCACGTACATGCGCTTGATCTCGGCGTCACCGGGGCGCAGCGAGTGCTCGGCCACGTCGTGCGCACGCCACCCACCGCAGGCCACGGGGACCTCGTCGACGTAGCCGACCACGAAGTGCCCGAGCGGCGCGGCGAACTGCGCCGGGTCGACCGGCGTGATGTCGACCTCGCCGTAGCGGTCCAGGTAGACCTGCTGGAGGTCCGCGATCAACTTCACCGAGTCTGGATGGTCATACGGGATCGTGCATAGTTCCACACTTGTGAGGCTACCTACCGCCAGTGCTCCCAGCCAGGGGGTTTCTCGTACGCCCGGCCGTCGACGGTGACCCCGCTGCCGTGCCGGACCGTGCCGATGGTGCTCCACCCCTCCGGCACCGCCCCCGGCTCGGGGAACGTCGCCGCCAGCGCGTGATCCTCGCCACCGGTCAGCGCCCAGTGCCGGGCGTCCGCGCCGAGCGCCGCCGCGACGTCGATCAGCCGCGGGTGCACCTCCAGCAGCTCGGTGCGGATGTCGATGCCGATGCCCGACTCGTCCGCGATGTGCCCCAGGTCGGCCAGCAGGCCGTCGGAGACGTCGATCATCGCCGTCGCGCCGGCCGCGGCGGCCTGCGGTCCGGCGGCGTAGGGGGGTTCGGGGTTCCGCTGGGCACCAACGACCGCCACCGGCGACCGGAACCCGCGCTGCAGCACGGCCAGCCCGCCAGCCGCCCAGCCGAGCCGTCCGCACACCGCGACGACATCACCCACTTGCGCACCGGAACGGGTGACGGGCTCCAACCCGCCCATGTCGCCCAACGCCGTAACGGAGATCACCAGTGTCGCGGACGACACCATGTCGCCGCCCACGACGCCCGCCCCGGCGACGGTCGCCTCCTGCCACAGGCCGGCGGTGATGCCCTCCACGACCGCCGACGGCGTGTCCGCCGGGCACGCCAGGCCGATCAGCAGAGCGGTCGGCATCGCGCCCATGGCAACGACATCCGCCAGGTTCACCGCCGCCGCCTTGCGCCCCACCTGCTCGGGAGACGACCAGTCGAGTCTGAAGTGGACACCCTCGACGAGCACGTCGGTGGACACCACCACGCGTCCGTCGGGCGCCGCGACCACAGCCGCGTCGTCACCCGGCCCGAGCAGGGTAGTGGGCGGCTGCGTCCGACCTGCCGTCACCCGGCGGATGAGACCGAACTCACCCACCTCAGCGACCGTGTCCGCGTTGCGCGGCGGCTCCGGACGCAAGATTGCCTCCCGTTCTGAGCATTCGGAACCCCAACTGGGGTACGTTGCTGTGCACGTTCCTACCCCGACCTAACCTGTCGCGACGAAGGGGCACGCCGTGGTGCACGCATACATCCTCATCCAGACCGAGGTCGGGAAGGCAGCCGCCGTTGCGGCGGAGATCTCCGGCATCCCCGGTGTGGCCACCGCGGAGGACGTCACCGGTCCGTACGACGTCATCGTCCGCGCCGAGGCCGACACCGTCGACCAGTTGGGACAGCTCGTGGTCGCCCGCATCCAGAACGTCGAGGGCATCACGCGAACCCTGACCTGCCCTGTGGTCCACTTGTAGCGCCGTGCTGTCATAACCGGGTGGCACAGGAACCGGAACCCGCGTCGCTGCTCCCCCGCCCGCTGCTCGCCGTGGCCCTCGGGCTGCCGGCGCTGCTCGCGGCCGGGGTGGCGGCCGTAGGCCTCTTCCTCGGCGCGGGCGGCAAGGACGACCCCGCGGACCCGTCGACCGGTCACGCCGGGCCCGTCGCCCTGGTGCCGGTGCCCGCGCCGAAGGCCAGGTCGGACGAGTGCAAGGCGCTGCTCAGCGCCCTGCCGATGCAGCTGGTGTCCAACGGCGTCACGCTGCCGCGCCGCGAGTTGGCCGCGCCCGCGCCCGAGGGCGCGCTGGCGTGGGGTGACGCGCAGCACGAACCCGTCGTGCTGCGCTGCGGTCTGGACCGACCCGGTGACCTCACGCCGACCTCCGAGCTGCGGTTGATCTCCGACGTGCAGTGGCTGGAGGTGTCCGACGGCGGTTCGGCCACCTGGTACGTGGTGGACCGGCCGGTGTACGTGGCGCTGACCGTGCCGCCGGACGCCGGCACGGGCCCCCTCCAGGACGTCTCGACCACGATCCGCGACACCCTCGCCCAGGGCCCCGTGCAGACCAGGGGCTGACCTGGCCTGACGGGGCCGGCTCAGGACCGACGGGACTAGCGCAGGCCGGTGCCGCGGGCGATCGCCGTGTCGACCAGCGTGGTGAGCAGCGTCGGGTAGTCCACGCCCGTCTCGGCCCACATCCGCGGGTACATCGAGATCGGCGTGAAGCCGGGCATGGTGTTGACCTCGTTGACCACGAGCTCGTCGTAGTCGGTGACGAAGAAGTCGACCCGGGCCAGGCCCTGGCAGTCCAGCGAGCGGAACGCGGTGACGGCCATCTCGCGCAGGTCCCGGGTGACGTGCTCGTCGAGCTTGGCCGGGATGTCGAACTCGCACACGTCGTCGAGGTACTTGGCGTCGAAGTCGTACCAGTCGACCTCGCCGCCGACGATGCGCAGCTCGGCGGGCAGCGACGCCTCGACGCGGCCGTCCGGGAACTCCAGCACGCCGCACTCGACCTCGCGGCCGGAGACGGCGGCCTCGATGATCACCTTCGGGTCGGTCTTGCGGGCCAGGGCGATCGCGCTGTCGAGGTGGGCCCAGTCCACGACCTTCGAGATGCCCACGGACGACCCGGCGCGCGCCGGCTTGACGAAGACGGGCAGCCCCAGGCGTTCGCGGTCGGCGTCGGTCAGGGTCTCCTGCTCGCGGCGCAGCACCACGAACTCGCCGACCGGCAGGCCCACGCCCTGGAGCAGCCGCTTGGTGAACTCCTTGTCCATGGCGACCGCGCTGGCCAGCACACCCGGTCCCACGTACGGGATGTCCGCCAGCTCCAGCAGGCCCTGCACCGTGCCGTCCTCGCCCCAGGCGCCGTGCAGGACGGGGAACACGACCTCCACGTCGGCCAGCACGTCGTTCGGCGCGACCGGCACCAGCTCGGAGCCGGACACGGGCACCAGCGAGTTGACGGTCGGCAGCCGGCGGTCGCGGACCTCGAGCGCCTTGGTGTCGTCGGCGCCGATCACCCACGCGCCCGTTTCCGTGATGCCCACCGGCACGACTTCGAACCGGTCCCGGTCCAGGTGCGGCAGGACACTCCCGGCGGACAGGCAGGAGACCATGTGCTCGCTGCTGCGCCCGCCGAACACCACGGCGACCTTGGTCTTGCGCTGTGTCATGGCTCGGACCCTACCCGGATGGTCTAACCCACTGGCCGGCTCGCCACGAACACCCACCCTGAGCGTTCAACTCACCGCCACGAACGTAGGACTCTCGCGTGCTGGACGTAGGACTCTCGCGAGAGTCCTACGTTTAGACCCCGCGTGTCCTACGTCCGGAACGACCGTGTCCTACGTTCGGGTGCCCCGAGTTGAACGCTCAGGACGGCTGCGACGGGGTGCCGAGGATGCGGATCAGGTCCGGGATCGCGGCCGAGAGCTGGTCGCGGGAGCAGGCGCTGTAACCGATCGCGGCGCCGTGCACCCTGGGACGGCCCGCGTGGTGGCGGGCCAGGCCGTCCAGCCGGAGGCCGCGGTCGTGCGCCTCGGCCAGCACGTCGCGCTCCGCCTGCGCGGACGGCAGCGGCACGACGATGTGCGCGCCCGCGTCGTCGCCCAGCACGGGGACCCCGGCGTCCGCGAACGCGGCCGAGAGCAGCGCACGGCGCTCGGACAGCTCACGCCGGAGCTTGCGCAGGTGCCGCCCGAGGTCGCCGTTGCGCGCCAGCTCCACCAGGACGCGCTGGCCCGCCGCGGACGGGCTGGTCCCGGTCCGGTCGCGGTGCGCCATGACCTCGGCGGCGATCGGCTCGGGCGCGACCATCCACCCCGCGCCGAGCATCGGGGTGAGGATCTTGCTCGTGGTGCCTAGGTGCACCACCACGTCCGGCGCCAGCGCCGCCAGCAACGGCAGCGGCGCGACGTCGTAGCGCAGCTCGCCGTCGTAGTCGTCCTCGACGACCAGCCACCCCTCCGCCCGCGCCCGCTCCACCAGCGCCACCCGCCGCGCCGCCGACATCCGCCCACCCATCGGGTACTGGTGCGCGGGCGAGCAGTACACACCGCGCACGCCGGGCGGCACGGCCTCCACCAACAAACCCTCGGCGTCCACGGGCGCCTGCACGACCTTGACCCCGGCCGACCGCAGCGCCCACACCGCCCGCTGGTACCCCGGCTCCTCCACCGCGATCACGTCACCGGGCCGCAGCACGGTCGACGCCAGCTCCACCAACGCCGCCGTCGTCCCGCCGGTCGCGAGCACCAGCTCCTCCCGCAACCCGCCGCGCACCGCCAACCCCCGGTGCCGCAACAGGTGCTCCGCCACCACCGCCCGGTACTCCGGCAACCCGCCGCGGTGGGGCCGGAACAGCGGCTGCACGTCCGCCGCCGCACGCCAGGCCCGCCGCCACGCCGCCCGGTCCAACCCCTCGGCCCACGGCGCACCCGGCGCGAGGTCCACGACGTCCGCCGCCACGGCCGGCGCGGTCGCACGCCGGGTCCGCGCCTTCAACGCGCCCGGCGGCGTCGTGGTCACGTACGTGCCGGACCCGTGCCGCCCGGCGATCCAGCCCTCGGCGTGCAGCTGCTCGTAGGCTGCCGCTGTCACGGTCCGGCTCACGCCGAGCCGTTCGGCCAAAGCCCGGGTCGAGGGCAGCCGGTCACCGCTGCGCAGCCGCCCGTCCGCCGCCGCCGCGCGCAGGGCGTCCGCGAGCTGCACGGCCAGCGGTTCGGCCGACGAGCGGTCCAGCACCACCGCCAGCGCCGTCTCCGCCAAAGTGGCCTCCTCATAACGCTGGTAATTGGCACTTGAGCAAGTCCACTTTAGCGGAAATGCTGGTCGCATGACGCTGTCACCGACGGATCGCAGCACCATCAAGCGGGGCCGCAAGCGCGCCGTGACCGAACGCGAAGCCCTGTACGAGGTCCTCGACGCCGCCCTCGTCTGCCACCTGGCCGTCGTCGTGGACGGGGCGCCGCTCGTGCTCCCCACCGGCTACGGCCGCGACGGCGACACCCTCTACCTGCACGGCTCGACGGGCGCGCGCAGCCTCCGCGAGGCCGCGACCGGTGTGCCGGTGTGCGTCGGCGTCACGATCCTGGACGGCATCGTCTACGCCCGCTCGGCGTTCGACCACTCGATGAACTACCGCGCCGCCGTCGTGCACGGCACGGCCGTCCCGCTCACCGACCCGGACGCCAAGCTGCACGCCCTGCGCGTGCTCACCGAGCACCTCGCCCCCGGCTCGTGGGACTACGCCCGGCAGCCGACGCCGAAGGAGGTCGCCGCGACCGCCGTGCTGTCGCTGGACCTGGCCGAGGCGTCGGTGAAGATCCGCAGCGGCCCGCCTGGCGACGAGGCCGAGGACGTCGCCGCCAACTCCCGGTGGGCGGGCGTGCTGCCGCTCCGCACGGTGTGGGGCGAGCCCGAGTCGGACCCGACCCTGGTGGGCGAGTGGGACGTGCCTGCGCACGTCACCGCCCGGAGCGTCACCGCACCGAGGTAGTGCCCGACAGCGGGTCGAACCGGACCGGCCGGATGGTGCGCCCGCCGTCGCGGAACACGTGGATCGTGACGGCGGGGTCGCTGCCGTCGTTGCGCACCTGGTGCACGTACGACGGCCCGAACACCCGCGACTGACCGGCCACGAGGTGGTGCAGCACCTGGGTCGGGCCGGGCGTGACGACCTCCGTCAGCGAGCCGCTGACCACGGTGAACGCGCCGCTCGTGACGCCGTGGTCGTGCAGGTCGGCGTGCTGGCCGGGCAACCAGCTCATCAGCCACACCTCCTGCGAGTCGGTGCGGTCCACGAGCGCGGCGAAGCGGGTCTCGGGGTCGTAGCGGAGCAGGTGGGCCCAGCGCTCACGCCGTGCCGCCGTGTCGAGCGCGATCCGCACGGGGTGCAGGGCGGCGTGCGACTGGGGCAGGGCGATGGTGTTCTCCGGAACGGCGAACATGGTTCCTTCTCGGTGCTCGGTGAGGTGCGAGCCTCACGGGCTCGCGGGACGCGAGACGATCACCGAGGCAGACAGAGCGCGCTGGCGACCAGGCGGAGGTCGATGTGACCCCGCCCGTCGATCATGGCGCGGAAGGACATGCGAACGAGGGTGGCACCACGTCCGCCGCCGCGCAACCACGTCCCACGCAATGGGCCCGTCCGGGTGACGGACGGCGTCACAGCGACCGGAGCACGTCCCGGACCAGGTCGGCGGTGTCCTCGCAGCCCGCGGACAGCCGCACCAGGCCCTCGGGCACCGGGTCGCCCCACTGCGCGCGCCGGTCCAGGCTCGTGTGCAGGCCGCCGAAGCTGGTGCTCGCGAACACCAGCCGGGACCGCTCCAGGAACGCGGCCACCGCGCCCGCGTCCGCCAGCTCGAACGTCAGCACCCCGCCGAACCGCCGCATCTGCCGCGACGCCACCTCGTGCGCCGGGTCCTGAGGGGCGCCCGGCCAGCGCAGCCCGGTGACCGCCGGGTGGTCCCGCAGCACGTCGTACAGGGCCGCCGCGTTCTCCGCCTGCCTGGTCAGCCGCAGGTCGAGCGTGCCGAGGCCGCGGTGGACCAGCCACGCCTCGAACGGGCCGGGGATCGCGCCGCCGGTCGTCCGCGCCGCGCGCACCCGTGCCGCCCGGGCCGGGTCCGCCGTGGACCCGTGGGCGTGCAGCACGTCGCTGTGCCCGGCGACGGCCTTCGTGTCGCTGCTCACCACCGCGTCCGCGCCCAGCAGCAGCGGTTGCTGCCCGAGCGGCGTCGCGGTCGTGTTGTCCACCGCCACCAGCGCGCCCGCCGCGTGCGCGGCCTCGACCAGCGCCGCGATGTCGCACACCTCCAGCCCTGGGTTGGACGGCGACTCCAGCAGCACCAGCCGCACGCCGTCGAACGACGGGTACGGACCGGCGGTCGGCACCTCGCGCACCTCCACCGGCATCTCGGCGACGAGCGTGCGGGTCAGGTAGTAGCCGTCGCTGGGCAGGACGACCACGTCACCGGGCGCCAGCACCACGCGCAGGAACGTCGAGATCGCCGCCATGCCGGACGGGAACAGCACCGCCGTGCCGCCGTCCAGCCCGCCCAGCGCCGCCTCCAACGCGCGCCAGGTCGGGTTGTGCACCCGGCCGTAGGTGTCCTCGCCGCCCAGGTGGTACGCCGAGGCGAACACCGGTCCGGCCAGGAACGGCTCGCCCGGCGCGGCCGGCGACGTGTGCACGACCCGCGTGCCGTCGCCCCAGGCCACGTCGTCCCCGGTCGCGCCGTTCCCGGTCGCGCCGTTCCCGGTCGCCGCTGTCACGTCGTCCGGGTTCACGTCGTCCGGGTTCACTGCCGTTCCGCCTTCCGCTCACGCCCGAGCAGCGCCGCCGTCAGCACGCGCGGGTCCAGCCCTTCGTGGCACACCTGGTGCACGCCGTCGGTGATCGGCATGTCGACGTCGACCCGGGCGGCCAGCTCGCGGATCGACGAGCACGACTTCACGCCCTCGGCCACCTGCCCGTGCGCGGCCTCCTGCGCCTCCGCGAGCGAGTCGCCGCGCCCCAGCCGCTCCCCGAACGACCGGTTGCGCGACAGCGGCGACGCGCACGTGGCCACCAGGTCGCCCAGGCCGGCCAACCCGGCGAACGTCAACGGGTCCGCGCCCAGCGCCGCGCCCAGCCGGGCGGTCTCGGCCAGGCCGCGGGTGATGATCGAGGCCATCGTGTTGTCGCCGAAACCCATACCCGCCGCCATGCCGCAGGCGAGCGCGATGACGTTCTTGCACGCGCCACCCAGCTCGCAGCCCACCACGTCGACGTTGGTGTAGGGCCGGAAGTAGGAGTTGGAGCACGCGTGCTGGAGGTCGACCGCGCGGTCGTGGTCGGTGCACGCGATGACCGTCGCGGTCGGCTGCTCCGCGGCGATCTCCTTGGCCAGGTTCGGCCCGGTCACCACCGCGACCTGGTCCTCCGGCACGCCCGCGACCTCGCGGACCACCTCGCTCATCCGCTTGAGCGTGCCCAGCTCGACACCCTTGGCCAGGCTCACCAGCGTCGCCCCGGCGGGCAGCCAGGGCCGCCAGTCGGTCAGGTTCGCCCGCAACGTCTGGCTCGGCACCGCCAGCACCACGGCCTGCGCGCCCTCCAACGCCTTCTCGGCGTCGGAGGTGGCGTCCAGGTTGGCGGGCAGCACCACGTCCGGCAGGTAGTCGGCGTTGACCCGGTTCGTCGAGATGGCGTCGGCCACCTCCGCGCGCCGCGCCCACAGCACCACGTCCGTGCCGGAGTCCGCGAGCACCTTGGCGAAGGCGGTGCCCCACGACCCGGCGCCCAGCACCGCGACCCGGTCCACGTCAGGCTTTCTTGGAGTAGAAGCCGTCGGGCGCCTGCTCCTCGCGGATCTCCGCGAGCAGGCCCTTGACCTCGTTCATCAGCACGTCGGTGACCTCGCGCAGCAACGCCAGGTTCTGCGGCTGGGCCCGGTAGGCGTCCAGGTCGACCGGCGGACCGACCTTCGTCACCACCGTCTTGCGCGGGAACGGGCGGAACTTCTTGCGGTAGTGGTCGTAGACGTCGCGCGTGCCCCAGCGCGCGACGGGCAGCACCGGCACGTCGTGCTCCAGCGCGAGCCGTGCGACGCCGGTGCGCGAGGTCATCGGCCAGCCGTCCGGGTCGCGGGTGATCGTGCCCTCGGGGTAGATGATCACGACGAGGCCCTTCTCCAGGGCCTCGTGCGCGGCGCGCAGGCTCTGCTGGGCGTCGGCCGTGCCGCGGTAGACCGGGATCTGCCGCGCGCCCTTGATGACGGCGCCGACCACCGGGACGTTCCACAGGCTGTGCTTGGCGAGGAAGTGCGGCACGCGGCCCTGCTTGTGCGTGAAGACGGCGTCGTAGACCGGGTCCAGGTGGGACACGTGGTTCATCACGATCAGCGCCCCGCCCGTCCTGGGCACCCGTTCCGCTCCGTCGTTGCGCCGCCGCGCCATCAACGCGGTGGCGGGGTAGAAGATCGCCGCGGCGAGCCCGACCCAGAAGCCGCCCTTCTCCTTGGCCACGTGCACTCCCTCTTCGTCGTGGACCTGGAGTCTTCCCCACGTCGCCGGCGGCGACAATCAGCCCCTGGCCAGGTCCGGCCGGCATCCGGGAGTATGGCGGGGTGGGAGCCGACGTGGACCTGGTGGTGCCGGTCAAGGCCCTGGAGCTGGCCAAGTCACGCCTGGTCGGCGCCCGGCTCGACCGACCGGCGCTGGCCTTGGCGTTCGCGTTGGACACGATCGCCGCCGCCCTCCCGGTCGTGCGGGATGTGTTGGCTGTCACGTCCGACCCGGCGGTGGTGGCGGAGCTGCGGGCGCTGGGTGTCGAGTCGGTGGCCGGTCCGGAGGGGTTGAACGAGTCCCTGCGGTTCGGCTTCGGGGTGCTGCGGTCGCGGGACGCGGGGTCCGTGGTCGGTGCGCTGCAGGCCGACCTGCCCGCGCTGCGGACCGCGGAGCTGGGTGCGGCGTTGGCGGCGGCGCGCGGTCGTGCGTTCTGCCCGGACCGCCAGGGGACCGGGACGACGCTCCTGCTGTCCGCGCCGGGTGGCGACCTCGCCCCGGCGTTCGGGGTCGGGTCCGCGGCGGCTCACGCGGCTTCGGGCGCGGTGGCCCTGCTCGGCCCGTGGCCGTCGCTGCGGCACGACGTGGACACGGCCGAGGACCTGGGCCTGGCGGCGGACCTGGGCCTGGGCCCGCGCACCGCGACGGTCCTGATGCCGGTGGGCGGCTGACTTCGGGACGGTTCGGCAGGATCGTTCGGCGCGGACGGTCCGTCGCCGGCGGCTGACCGCGGCGTTCGGCCGGGGGCGGCTGTTCGACGCGGACGGTTCGTGCGGTGGTCGGCGCGGTGGTTGTCCACAAGCGGCTCACCGCACGGCAACGCCCCACGAGGACTCGGCCCACCCCACTACCCGCCAGCGGCCGGGCGCACCCCAGTTGTCCACAACGCCGCCCGGAGCACTGCGATCTGTCGGCCCACCCCGGCAAGATAAAAGCAGGGGTCCCCTGGGCGAGGACCCCTGCGTAGCCACTGCCTGCCGGCGGCACGGCTCACCGCGGTGGCCGCGCGGCGATCGCAGCGCGACTCACGCGTCTACGGCAGCTCACGTCGACAGCAACCGACCCACCGCGTCAGCAGCACGGCTCAGCGCAGCGGCAGCCGGCTCACCCGCTCCAGCAGTGCAGCTCACGGCGTTGGCAGCAGGCCCACTGCGCCAGCAGTACAGCTCACCGCATCAGCGGCTGGCCCAAGGCACCAGCGGTGCAGATCAGCCCGTCAGCAGCAAGGCTCGCCAGGCGTGCAGCGGCCCACGAGCATCGGGCACGCGTAGCCGTAGTCGGGGTCAGGGGCGAGAGGTAGGCGTTTGCGCGGGTTCTCCAGTGGCCGGGCGGTGGTCGAGACCGGCGCGGTCCGCAGCGTCACGTTGGCGTGCGCGGCCTGGGCCTCGTACGCGCCCGCCGTGAGCTTCACCACTTCCACCCCGCGCGCCAGGTCCGCCACGAACACCCGCCCGCGGTGCCAGTAAGGGGCGAACGACACCGCGCCCTCGGGCCTCCAGTACGCCACCTGGATCGGGTTCGCCGGGTCCGAGACGTCCAGGAACCGCGTCCCCTGCTCGTACCACGAGTACGCCACGATCCGCTGCTGCACGTCGAAGTAGTGCGCCGAGCAGAACGTGTCCGGCCCCGGCAGCGTGCCCTCCTGGTCGTCCGGCGACCACACGCCCACGGTCTTCAGGTAGAACGGCCGCTCGGGCGTCGCCCGCCACGACTCGCCGTCCCGCGAACCCTCCAACGACGAGATGACGAACCGCCCCTGGTCCTTGCACGTGGGCGACCCGAACGCCTCCTCGGTGTGCAGCAGCAGGCTGCCCGCCGGGTGCTCGCGCGACGGCACGGGCCCGTCCTGCAGCGTCCGCCCGACCGGCCGGAACGAGTTGTGCGAGAACGACGTCGGCATGTCCAGCCTCGGCGCCGCACCACCCGCGTACGGGACCGGGCTGTACGGGGTCGCCTCGCGCACCCGCCCGCTCAGCGGATCGCGGTGCCACCCGCGCGTGTAGTAGCCACGCGTCCCGCCCGTGCCCGCGACCCACGCGATGCCGGCCGCGTCCACCTGGACGTCGTGCGTCATGTGCGTCTCGCCCTGGTCGCGGCCGAGGTCGACGTACGTGCCCAGCGTCTTCGGGTTGCGCGGGTCGCGGATGTCGGTGACGAACACCTTGCCGGAACGCCGGTAGGTGTCCGGGTCGGTGGACGGCGTGCCGTCGTAGCCGGTCGTCCACAGGTACGCGCAGTCGTTGACGCACGTCGTGATGTGGCCGGTGCCCATGGGCTCGAAGCTCATCACCTCCAGCCGCGCCGGGTCGGCGGCGGACACGAAGTAGACCCCGGTCGGACGCTCGTTGCCCGGCTGGCGGCCGAACGCGCTGCGCTCCCGCGCCAGGAACACCAGCTTGCGCTGCGCGTCGACGGTGACGTCCTCGTTCTCCCAGAACCGCTGCTCGGGGTCGTCGCCGGGCAGCGCGAGCTCCTGCTTGGTCAGGTGGTCGAGCAGCACGGGCTCGTCGACGTCGGTCACGTCGTAGGTCTTGAGCCCGAACGTGCCGCTGAGGAACATCACGTCGCGGTGCCCGTACCGCACGAAGTTGACGGACACGGCGCCTTCGGTCTCCGGGATCGCCGCGCGCAGCTCGACGTTCTTCGCCGCCGCCTGCAGGCCCGCGCGTGCGGGTTCCGCGGCCGGCGCCTGCGCGGAGGCCGTGCCCTGGCCGACGAAGCCCGGACCGGCGAAGCCGAGCAGCAACGCGGTCAACACCCCTGCCACGACCCTCATGCCCACTCCCTCCGTGACGGAACCACTGCGGAGCGTGGCAGCGGCCTCCGCGCGCCGCCACCTCCGATCGGTTAGCTTTGGCGCGTGACCGACCACGGGACCGAACAGGCGACGGTGAGCGCGCACCGCCCGGACGGCTCCGCGACCGTGCTGCGCGACGACGGCGTGCTGGTGGACGTGTCGGCCCTGGCCGTGGCCGAAGGTGGCTGGCGCTCGCTGCGCCCCGGCCAGCGGGTCACGCTCGTGCGCGACGACGCCGGTGACGTGCGGGGCGTGCTGCGGCCGGTGTGACCGGGAGTTCACCTGCTCGTCGGCTCCGATCGGCGCGGAGCCGCCCGTTCTGGGGAACAATGCTGAGCGTGAGCACGGACAACACTCCCGAGCAGCCCGCGCCGAAGCGACGGACGAGGACGCCGCGGGTCACCCCCGCTGCGAGCACCACCCCCCGTCGCCGTCCGCGCCCGGCCGCCCGCAGGGGCAGCGGCACGCGGGCGGGTACGTCGGCGGCGCAGCAGTCGGCCGAGGCGACGGCCCGGTCGTTCCCGGGCTCACCACCGGCCGTCACGGCCGTCGAGGCGCAGGCAGACCTGCCCGACGACCGGTACTTCAACCGGGAGCTGTCCTGGTTGGACTTCAACGCCAGGGTGCTCGCGCTGGCCGAGGACGCCTCCCAGCCGCTGCTGGAGCGGGCGAAGTTCCTGGCCATCTTCGCGTCGAACCTGGACGAGTTCTACATGGTGCGGGTCGCCGGCCTGAAGCGCCGCGACGAGACGGGCCTGTCGGTGCGCAGCGCGGACGGCCTCACGCCGCGCGAGCAGCTGTCCAGCATCTCCAAGCGGACGCAGGAGCTGGTCGAGCAGCACGCCAGGGCGTTCCTCGACCACGTCCAGCCGGAGCTGGAGAAGCACTCGATCAGCATCGTGAACTGGGCGCAGCTGACCGACTTCGAGCGGCTGCGGCTGTCGAACTACTTCACCGACCAGGTGTTCCCGGTGCTCACGCCGCTGGCCGTGGACGCCGCGCACCCGTTCCCCTACATCTCCGGCCTGTCGCTGAACCTCGCGATCACGGTCCGCGACCCGGAGGGCGGCGCGGAGCGGTTCGCGCGCATCAAGGTGCCGGACAACGTGCCGCGCCTGGTGCGCGTGGAGAGCGACCGGACCAGCCCGACGGCGACGTTCCTGCCGTTGGAGGAGCTGATCGCGGCGCACCTGGGCGAGCTGTTCGCGGGCATGCAGGTCATCGAGTGCCACGCGTTCCGGGTGACCCGCAACGCCGACCTGGAGGTCGAGGAGGACCAGGACGAGGATCTGCTCAAGTCGTTGGAGCGGGAGCTGGCGCGACGCCGGTTCGGGCCGCCGGTGCGGCTGGAGATCGCCGACGACATGACCGAGCACATGCTGGAACGGCTGCTGCGCGAGCTGGAGGTCGACCCGCACGACGTCGTCCAGGTGCCCGGCCTGCTGGACCTGTCGTGCCTGTGGCAGCTCTACAGCGTGGACCGCAAGCAGCTCAAGGACGCGCCGTTCGTGCCCGCCACGCACTCGGCGTTCGGTGAGCGGGAGACGCCGAAGAGCATCTTCGCCACCCTGCGCGAGGGCGACGTGCTGGTGCACCACCCGTACGACTCGTTCTCCACGTCCGTGCAGCGGTTCATCGAGCAGGCAGCGGCCGACCCGCGGGTGCTGGCCATCAAGCAGACGCTGTACCGCACCTCGGGCGACTCCCCGATCGTGGACGCGCTGATCGACGCGGCCGAGGCGGGCAAGCAGGTCGTGGCCCTGGTGGAGATCAAGGCGCGGTTCGACGAGCAGGCGAACATCAAGTGGGCGCGGGCGCTGGAGAAGGCGGGCGTGCACGTCGTGTACGGCCTGATGGGGCTCAAGACGCACTGCAAGACCGCGTTGGTGGTGCGGCAGGAGGGGTCGCGGATCCAGCGGTACTGCCACATCGGCACCGGCAACTACAACCCGAAGACCGCCCGGCTGTACGAGGACATCGGCATCTTCACCGCCGAGCCGACCATCGGCGCGGACCTCACCGACCTGTTCAACGTGCTCACCGGGTACGCCCGGCAGGACCACTACCGCAGCCTGCTGGTCGCCCCGTACGGCGTGCGGCGCGGGATCGTGGAGCGCATCGAGCGGGAGATCGAGCACGCGCGGGCCGGTTCGCCCGCCGGTGTGCGCATCAAGGTGAACTCGCTGGTGGACGAGCAGGTCATCGACTCGCTGTACCGGGCGTCGCAGGCGGGTGTGCGGGTGGACGTGGTGGTGCGCGGGGTGTGCGCGTTGAAGCCGGGCATCAAGGGGTTGTCGGAGAACATCCACGTCCGGTCCATCCTCGGCCGGTTCCTGGAGCACTCGCGGGTGTTCCACTTCGTCGGCGGCGGCGAGCACTGGATCGGCAGCGCCGACATGATGCACCGCAACCTGGACCGGCGGGTGGAGGTGCAGGTCCGGGTGACCGATCCGAAGCTCACCGCGCAGCTGGACGCGATGATGGACTCGGCGTTGGAGCCGACCACGCGGTGCTGGGTGCTGCAACCGGACGGGGAGTGGGAGCCGTCGCCGGCGGACGGTTCGAGCGTGCGCGACCACCACACCGAGTTGTTGCGCAACCACCGCGCGATCGGGTGACGCGGTGATCCGGGCAGCCGGCGCCGTGCTGTGGCGCGAGGGTTCCGTGGCGGTCGTGCACCGCCCGCGTTATGACGACTGGTCCCTGCCGAAGGGCAAGTTGGACGCCGGTGAGACCGTGCCCGCCGCGGCGGTGCGCGAGGTGCTGGAGGAGACCGGGTTCCGGGCCGTGCTGGGGCGGTACCTGTGCCAGGTGTCGTACCGCGCTTTCGGCAAGCCGAAGGTCGTGGACTACTTCAGCGCCGAGGCGGTGTCGGGGGCGTTCGAGCCGAACGACGAGGTCGACGAGCTGCGGTGGGTGCCGGTCGACGAGGCGTCCGCGCTGGTGACGTCGGACAACGACCGCTCGGTGCTGGCGGCGTTCGCGGCGGAGCCGTCGGACCTGGCGACCGTGCTGCTGGTGCGGCACGCGAAGGCGGGCAAGCGGGAGAACTGGCCGGGTGACGACGACCTGCGGCCGTTGAGCTCGGCGGGGTGGCGGCAGGCCGGTGGGGTGCGGTCGATGCTGCCGCTGTGGGGGCCGGTGCGGGTCCACGCCGCGCCGCGCGTGCGCTGCGTGGAGACCGTTCAGGGCGTGGCGGAGGACCTCGGCGTGGGCGTGCTGCTGGAGCCGCGCCTGACCGAGGAGGGCTACTGGCCGGACCGGGAGGCCGGGCTGGTGCGGCTGCTGGAGATCGCGGACGGCCCCGGGACGGTGGTCGTGTGCAGCCAGGGCGGGGTGATTCCGGACGTCGTGTCCACCCTGGCCGACCTGGGCGGTGTGGCGCTGGACGGCACGCCGTGCAAGAAGGGCAGCACGTGGCTGCTGGCGTTCCGCCGCCCGGAGCCCGGATGGTCTACTTCGGACTCGCACACCTCGTGGCCGCGCCTGGTCTCGGCCCACTACTTCCCCACCGCGTTGCCCGCGCCCACGACGTGACGCCGCTCGGCCAGTCGGGCACCCCGCTCGGCCGGTCGGGTCACGCCCGGGGCCCGGTCGGGCACGGTGAGTCCCCCACCGCTACGCCGAAAGTGCCGAATCGCGTTCCGAGCGTTCAACTCACGTGCTCTGAGCGTAGGACTCTCGCGTCCTGAACGTAGGACTCTCGCGTCCTGGAGGTAGGACACGCGTGACGTGAAGGTTGGACACGCGCGGGGTGCGAGGGGGTGGGTGCGCGCTTAGGGCCCGGTGCGCGTCCGCACCGGGCCCTGAGCGTGTCCTGCGTGCCTGGCCGGTGATCACCCGGCCGGGCTTCACTTCTTCTTGGCCGGGGCCTTCTTGGCCGCGGGCTTGGCGGCTGCGGCCGTGGTGGCCTTCGCCGTCGACGCCTTCGCTGCGGGCGCCTTCTTGGCCGCCGCGGGCTTCGCCGCGGTCGTCGTCGCCTTGGCCGCCGTCGTCTTCGCGGCGGTGGCCTTGGTCGCGGTGCTCTTCGCAGGCGCGGCCTTGGTGGCGGTGGCGGCGGGCTTCGCAGCCGCGGCGGTCCGGCGGGTCGCCGGTGCCTTGGTGGCTGCCGCAGCGGCACGCGTGGCGGTACCGGTGCTGCGCGTCGCGCGCGCAGTGGTGGTACGCGCGGTGGTGCTGCGGGTCGCCGGCGCCTTCGTCCCGGCCGCCGGCTTGGCCGCCGCCGCGGCGGCAGCAGCGGGCTTGGCCGCCGTGACGCGCGGCAGCTTCTTCGTGCCGCTGATGACGTCCTTGAACGTCGAGCCGGCGCGGAACGCGGGCACGTTGGTCTTCTTGACCTTCACGGTCTCACCGGTGCGCGGGTTGCGAGCGGTGCGGGCCGCACGGGCACGCTTCTCGAAGACACCGAAGCCGGTGATGTTGACCTTCTCGCCCTTGTGGACGCTGCGGACGATGACGTCGACGATGCCATCAACAGCGGCAGCGGCGTTCTTCTTGTCGCCGAGGCGCTCGGCGAGCGCCTCGATGAGCTGGGCCTTGTTCACCTTCAGTCCCTCCCAGGACGCTCACGGCCCTTAGTCGGGCCGACTGATTGCCCACGGTAAGCCCATATGCAAGGAAATACCAATCGCCACGCCAGATTTTCCGTTGTGGCGTGGGCAATTACGACCTGTCGAGGGACGTCTGAGCGGCCCCGGAGGCCGGATTCCCGCTGTTCGGAGGGGAATCCGGCCCCTTCGGGGTCAGCTGGAGGCCAGTGGTTCGGTGGTGGGCAACCAACCCTGCCTGCGCTGCTCGAACTCGGTGATGTCATCGGCGTGCCGAAGGGTGAGGGCGATGTCGTCCAAACCCTCCAGCAGCCGCCAGCGGGTGTACTCGTCGACGCTGAAGGGCGCGGTGAAGTCCTTCGCCACAACCGTGTTCTTCGTCAGGTCGACGGTGACCTCGGTGCCGGGCTCGTTCTCCAGCAGCTTCCACAGCAATTCGACATCGGACTGCTCGCACTGGGCGGCCACGAGGCCCTGCTTGCCCGCGTTGCCCCGGAAGATGTCGGCGAACCGGGACGAGATGACCACCCGGAAGCCGTAATCCATGAGCGCCCAGACGGCGTGCTCGCGGGACGAGCCGGTGCCGAAATCGGGTCCGGCGACCAGCACGCTGCCGGCCCGGAACGGCTCCTGGTTGAGCACGAACTGCTCGTCGCCGCGCCAGGCGGCGAACAGGCCGTCCTCGAAGCCCGTGCGGGTCACGCGCTTGAGGTAGACGGCCGGGATGATCTGGTCGGTGTCCACGTTGGACCTGCGCAGCGGAACGCCGACCCCGGTGTGCGTGGTGAACGCTTCCATGTTCGAAGAACTCCCTCAGACCAGGTCGGCGGGCGACGACAGCGTGCCCCGCACGGCGGTGGCGGCGGCCACGAGTGGCGAAACCAGGTGGGTGCGGCCACCCTTGCCCTGCCTGCCCTCGAAGTTTCGGTTGGAGGTCGACGCGCTGCGCTCGCCCGGCTTGAGCTGGTCCGGGTTCATGCCCAGGCACATCGAGCAGCCGGCCTGGCGCCACTCGGCGCCGGCCTCCAGGAACACCTCGTGCAGCCCCTCGGACTCGGCCTGCGCGCGCACCCGCATCGACCCGGGCACGACGAGCATCCGGACGCCGTCCGCGACCTTGTGGCCGCGCAGGACGTCGGCCGCGGCGCGCAGGTCCTCGATGCGGCCGTTGGTGCACGAGCCGAGGAACACCGTGTCGACGTGGATGTCGCGCAGCGGGGTGCCCGGCTCCAGACCCATGTAGGTCAGCGCCTTCTCCGCGGCCACGCGCTCGTTCTCGTCGACGATGGCCTCGGGGTCGGGCACGGACGCGGCCAGCGGCAGGCCCTGGCCGGGGTTGGTGCCCCAGGTGACGAACGGCGTCAGCTCGTCGGCGTCGAGGCGGACCTCGGCGTCGAACTCGGCGTCGTCGTCGGTGCGCAGGGTCTTCCAGTACTCGACGGCCGCGTCCCAGTCCGCGCCCGACGGCGCGTGCGGACGGCCCTTGATGTAGTCGAACGTGGTCTGGTCGGGCGCGATCATCCCCGCGCGGGCGCCTGCCTCGATCGACATGTTGCACACGGTCATGCGGGCTTCCATCGACAGCGCCTCGATCGCGCTGCCCCGGTACTCCAGGACGTAGCCCTGGCCGCCGCCGGTGCCGATCTTCGCGATCACCGCGAGGATGACGTCCTTCGCCGTGACACCGGGCTTGAGCTCGCCGTCGACCGTGATGGCCATCGTCTTGAACGGGCGCAGCGGCAGCGTCTGGGTGGCCATCACGTGCTCCACCTCGGACGTGCCGATGCCGAACGCCAGCGCGCCGAACGCGCCGTGCGTGGACGTGTGGCTGTCACCGCAGACGACGGTCATGCCGGGCTGCGTCAGGCCCAGCTGCGGGCCCACGACGTGCACGATGCCCTGCTCCGCGTCGCCCATCGGGTGCAGCCGCACGCCGAACTCCGCGCAGTTCTTGCGCAGCGTCTCGACCTGCGTGCGCGACACCGGGTCGGCGATGGGGAGCTCGATGTCGATCGTCGGGACGTTGTGGTCCTCGGTGGCGATCGTCAGGTCCGGTCGGCGGAGCTGCCGACCTGCGAGCCGCAGGCCGTCGAACGCCTGCGGGCTGGTCACTTCGTGCAGCAGGTGCAGGTCGATGTAGAGCAGGTCCGGCTCCGCGCCACTGCCGTGGCGCACGACGTGTGCTTCCCACACCTTCTCCGCGAGCGTGCGGCTCATCGCAACTCTCCCAAGATCTGGACAGTCGATAGATCTGGACTTCCCAGACAGTGGGAAGTTAGTATCGGCTTGTGGGACAGCATAGCGGGATCGGCGTGTTGGACAAGGCAGTGGCTGTCTTGAACGCCGTCGCAAAGGATCCGTGTGGGCTCGCCGAGTTGTGCAACCGGACGGGCTTGCCGAGGGCTACCGCGCACCGGTTGGCGGTCGGGCTCGAGGTGCACCGGTTGCTGCGACGGGGTTCCGACGGCCGGTGG
Source organism: Actinosynnema sp. NPDC023658 (assembly GCF_040639995.1). Classification (NCBI taxonomy): domain Bacteria; kingdom Bacillati; phylum Actinomycetota; class Actinomycetes; order Pseudonocardiales; family Pseudonocardiaceae; genus Actinosynnema; species Actinosynnema sp. NPDC023658. The sequence continues at coordinate 31,245 of NZ_JBFAAX010000013.1, forward strand.
CGCCCCGGCGCGGCGCTGGCGGAGTTGGCGGGAGGTGCGACCGACCCGTTGCTCGACGCGGCGTCCTCGGTGCTGCCGAGGTTGCGCGACATCACAGGAGAGAGCGTCCAGTTGTACCGGCGCGACGGGATGCAGCGCATCTGCGTGTCCTCCGCGGAACCGCCGAGTGGTTTGCGCGACACCGTGCCGATCGGCGCGCGATTGCCGATGACCGCCGGCTCGGGCGCCAAGGTATTGGCCGCGTGGGCCGATCCGGGAACTCAACGATCCGTTCTGGCCGACGCCGTTTACGGCGAGCGCACATTGTTGGAAGTGCGCCGCCGGGGCTGGGCGCAATCCGTGGCGGAACGGGAACCGGGTGTAGCTTCCGTTTCCGCGCCGGTTAGGGACAGCACGGGCTCGGTGGTGGCGGCGGTCTCCGTTTCGGGCCCCATCGACCGCATGGGCCGCCGTCCGGGCGCCCGCTGGGCCGCGGACCTCCTGGCCGCCGCGGAAGCCCTCCAGTCACGCCTGTAGGCCCCCGGGTGGGTCCGCACCACACACACCCGGTGCGGACCCACCCAGCGCCTCCCACGACCAACCCAGCCACGGCCTCGCCCACTGACGTGCACGAACCACCCGGCACACGTACGGAAATCCACCGCCGCTGCTCGCCAGTGACGTGCACGAACCATCCCGCCTGCTCCACCGGCGACGGGCACCACCCACCGAACGCCCACGGAGTCGGCCGGGGGTGCAGGGGCCGAAGCCCTCCTGCGCGGGGTCCGGGGGCCGCGCCCCCGGTGTCAATGCGAAAGATCCCCGTTTCGCGTCAGCGAAACAGGGATCTCCCTGATCTGTAGCCCCGATGGGATTCGAACCCACGCTACCGCCTTGAGAGGGCGGCGTCCTAGGCCGCTAGACGACGGGGCCAGGAACTTTCGTATTTACTTTGTCTTGCTGTCCTGCGGTGCCGGTAGCTTACCACACTCGGTTATCTACCTTGCAGCTGGGGTACCAGGACTCGAACCTAGACTAACTGAACCAGAATCAGTCGTGCTGCCAATTACACCATACCCCATTGGTTTCCCGGGTCCGGCTCCCTCTCGGTCCTGCTGGAGGGCGCTGTCCGTTCCGCCGGGAGGAATACTAGACCACGTGCCCGGCGGAACGGAAATCGGGGTCACGCGGAGGCGGCCGACAGCTCGCAGACGAGGAGTTCCGGCAGCTCAGCGAGGCTGGTGATGGCGGCGATGCCCGCGGGCAGGGCACCCTCGCGCGGGCCCTGGCGGTTCAGCCACACGCCCTTCATGCCCGCGTCCCGGGCGCCGATGGCGTCGGCGTGCAGGCGGTCACCGATGTGCACCGTGTCGCCCAGGTTGACGCCCAGGTCGGCGCACGCGGTGTCGAAGATCACCCGGTCCGGCTTGGCCGCGCCGACCTCGCCGGCGATGAGCACGGTGTCGAAGTACTGGGAGAGCCCCAGCGAGGCGATCTTCACCCGCTGGTGCCGCCCTGAGGCGTTGCTCACGGCGGCCATGGGCAGACCGGTGGCCCGCAGCCACTCCAGGCACGGCACGACGTCCGGGAACAGCCGCCAGCCGGCCGCGAGGACCTCCTGCCGGCGCAGTTCCCGGCGGGTCGCCTCGTCTTGGTCCAGCTCCTCGCCGAGGGCCGCGAAGAAGGCGCGGGTGCGGATGTTGCGCATCGTCTCGTACTCGAGCTCGCCGGCGAGGAGCCGCTCGCAGTGCTCGTCCGTGATGCGCTGCCACAGCGGCCAGGCGTCGGCGTTGCCGACCATCGCGGCCAGGGCGGCCCGGGACGAGGTGCTGTAGTCGACGAGGGTGTCGTCGACGTCGAGGCACACGGCCCGGATCTCGCCGGTTCTCCGAGGGGTGAAGGTCGGGGCTGCGGTTGTCACCCCGTGAGGCTAGGTGCGGTCACCCCTCGTCCGACTCGACCAGAGAGGTGATATCTGGCGATGCTTGCACGATCAAGCACCCCTGAACCGACCGAACGCAGCAGTCAGATTGCCCCGAGCGCCCGGCGCAATCGCCCGATCGAGCGACTCCGACCCAGTAGTTCCATGGATTCATAGAGTGGCGGCGAGACGGTACGGCCCGTCACGGCGACCCGCACCGGGGCGTACGCCTTGCGCGGCTTGAGGCCCATCCCGTCCACAAGGGACGACCTCAGGGCCTCCTCGATCCCGGCCGCGGTCCACTCCGGGAGCGCTTCCAGCGCGTCGACGGCCGCCTGCAGCACCGGCCGGGCGCCCTCGTCGAGCACCGTCGCGGCGGCGTCCGCCTCGGGCGCGAAGTCGGGCTCCGCGACGAACAGGAACCGCACCATCCCGGACGCCTCGGACAGCACCACCAGCCGCTCCTGGACCAGCGGCGCCACGCCGGTCAGCACGGCCAGCTGCTCCGGGCTCGGCTCGGGCGGCAGCACGCCGTCCTTGACCAGGTGCGGCAGCACGCGGGTGATGAACTCCCCGACCGGCAGCGCCCGCAGGTGGGTGGCGTTGATCGCCTCGGCCTTCTTCAGGTCGAACCGGGCCGGGTTGGCGCTGACCTTCTCCAGCTCGAACGCCGCGACCAGCTCCTCGACCGAGAAGACGTCGCGGTCGTCCGCGATGGACCAGCCCAGCAGCGCCAGGTAGTTCAGCAGGCCCTCGGGCACGAAACCGCGGTCGCGGTACAGGAACAGGTTCGACTGCGGGTCGCGCTTGGAGAGCTTCTTGTTGCCCTCCCCCACGACGTACGGCAGGTGCCCGAACCGCGGCGTGGACGTCGTGACGCCGATCCGCGTCAACGCCCGGTACAGCGCGATCTGGCGGGGCGTGGACGGGAGCAGGTCCTCACCGCGCAGCACGTGCGTGATGCCCATGAGGGCGTCGTCGACCGGGTTCACGAAGGGGTAGAGCGGGTCGCCGTTGGCGCGCACGAGCACCGGGTCGGGCGTGCTGCCGGCCTTGAACGTGATCTCGCCGCGGACCAGGTCGACCCACGTGATGTCCTCGTCGGGCATCTTGAGGCGCAGCACCGGTTCACGGCCCTCGGCGCGGAACGCGGCCCGCTGCTCCGCGGTGAGGTCGCGGTCGTACCCGTCGTAGCCGAGCTTGGGGTCCTGCCCGGCGGCCCTGCGGCGGGCCTCCACCTCCTCGGCGGTGGAGAACGACTCGTACAGCTCGCCCGCCTCGAACAGGCGGGCGGCGATGTCGGCGTAGAGGTGGCCGCGTCGACTCTGCCGGTACGGCGCGTGCGGCCCGCCGACCTCGGGGCCCTCGTCCCAGTCGAGGCCGAGCCACCGCATCGCCTCCAGCAGCGAGAGGTACGACTCCTCGGAGTCGCGCGCCGCGTCGGTGTCCTCGATCCGGAACACCACCGCGCCGCCGGTGTGGCGGGCATAAGCCCAGTTGAAGAGGGCGGTGCGGATGAGGCCGACGTGGGGCGTGCCCGTCGGCGACGGGCTGAAGCGGACGCGGACGCCGGGGGTGGTCGCTGCTGCGCTCATGACCCGTTCAGCGTATCCGGCTTGACCGGGTGCCCGCTCGAGAGCATCCTGGACTTATTCAACCGGTGTTGAAAAGTGGAGGGTCAGGATGGACAGGACTGGGGTCGTGGTCGTCGGGGGCGGCCCGGCGGGCATGGTGGCCGGGTTGGTGCTGGCCAGGGCCGGTGTCGAGGTCACCGTGCTGGAGAAGCACGGCGACTTCCTGCGCGACTTCCGGGGCGACACGGTGCACGCGTCGACGTTGACGCTGCTGGACGAACTGGGTCTCGGGCCGTCGTTCGCCCGGGTGCCGCACCAGCTCGTCGACCGGGTGCAGGTCCTGCTGGACAGCGGGCCGGAGACGGTGGCCGACCTCAAGCGGCTGCCCGGAGCGCACCAGCACATCGCGTTCGTGCCGCAGTGGGACTTCCTGGACCTGCTGGCCGACGCGGGCAGGCGCGAGCCGACGTTCCGGCTGCGGATGGACACCGAGGTCACCGGCCTGGTCACGGCGGGCGCGAAGGTCACCGGCGTGCGCTACCGCACGGCCGACGGCGGGACCGGGGAGCTGGCGGCGGACCTCGTCATCGCGGCGGACGGGCGGAACTCGCTGGTGCGCGACCAGGCCGGGCTGCCGGTGCGCTCGTTCGGCGCTCCGATGGACGTGTGGTGGTTCCGGCTGCCGCGCAACCGCGAGGAGCTCGACGGCGCGACCGGCCGGTTCTCCCGCGGGCACGGGCTGGTGCTGATCAACCGGGGCGACTACTTCCAGTGCGCCTACCTGATCCGCAAGGGCGCCGACGCGGCGCTGCGGGCCGAGGGCGTGGAGGCGTTCCGGCAGCGGATGGTGGGGCTCGTGCCGTGGCTGGAGGAGCGGATCGGCGCGATCGGGTCGCTGGACGACGTGAAGCTGCTGGACGTGAAGCTCGACCGGTTGCGGCGCTGGCACCGCGACGGGCTGCTGTGCATCGGTGACGCCGCCCACGCGATGTCGCCCATCGGCGGTGTGGGCATCAACCTGGCCGTGCAGGACGCGGTGGCCGCCGCGCGGTACGTGGCCGGACCGCTGCGGCGGGGTTCGCTGACCCCGAAGGTGCTGGCGAAGGTGCGGCGCCGGCGGTGGTTCCCGACCGCGGTGACGCAGGCGCTCCAGCGGCGCGTCCAGGACACGTTCCTCAAGCCCACGCTGGCCGGCACGTCCCGGATCGCGCAGGGCCGCGTGCCGGCCCCGATCCGGCTGGTGCGGCGGTTCCCGTGGTTGCGGGTGGTGCCGGGTTACCTGGTGGCGATCGGGCCGCTGCCCGAGCACGCGCCGGAGTTCGCCCGGCGCGCGCCCGAGAGCATCGAGCGGACCTGACGCCTCAGCGGGTGGTGACCGTGTTGGTCAGCGTGCCCAGGCCCTCCACGGTCACCGAGACGGTCTGCCCGGCGGTGAGCGGCCCGACGCCGGCGGGGGTGCCGGTCAGGATGACGTCGAGCGGGCGCAGCGTCATCACCGCCGAGATGTACTCGATCAGCTCGGGGATGCCGTGCAGCAGCTGGGAGGTCCGCGCGTCCTGCTTGACCACGCCGTCCACCTCGGTGCGGATGGCCACGTCGGACGGGTCGAACTCGGTCTCCACCCACGGGCCCAGCGGGCAGAACGTGTCGAAGCCCTTGGCCCGCGTCCACTGCCCGTCGACCTTCTGCAGGTCGCGGGCGGTGACGTCGTTGGCGATCGTGTAGCCGAGGATCGACTGGTGGGCGCGGGCGGCGGGGATGTCCCGGCCTCCGACGCCGATGACCACGGCCAGCTCTCCCTCGAAGTCGACCCGCTCGGACGCCGCGGGCAGCTTGATGTCCGCGTTCGGGCCGATCACCGCGGTGTTCGGCTTCAGGAACATCAACGGGTTCTCGGGGACCTCGTTGCCCAGCTCGGCGGCGTGCTCGGCGTAGTTGCGGCCGATGGCCACGATCTTGGGCGGCAGGAACGGCGCCAGCAGGCGGACGTCGGCCAGCGGTCGGCGGCGACCGGTGAAGGTCGGGTTGGCGAAGGGGTCGTCGGCGATCTCGACGGCGGTCAGGTCGTCACCCTCGCCTTCGATCGCGGCGAAGGCCAGGCCGTCGGGTTGGGCGATACGGGCGATGCGCACGGAGATCACCCTAACCGGCGGCTTGAATCGGCACCGTGCGTCCCTAGCGTCGGGGGGATGCGAACCCTGCTGCTCCTGCTCACCCTGCTCGTCGCGACGGCCGTCCCCGCCGGCGCGACTCCTGGAACGGCCGGCTTAGCCGCCGCGGCGACCCCGCTGGAGGCCGGCACCCCCCTCTCCACGGCGAGCGGCGCGCGTTGCTCGAACGGCTTCAACGTGCGCGGGCACCTGATCGTGTCACCGTCCTGCGGGACCGTCGGCACCGTCGTCCGCGGGCCCGGCCTGGTGGACGTCGGTCCGATCGTGGCGGTCCGCCCGACCTACGCGATCGTCCGTATCACCAACACCGCGGCCTGGGTCCAGCGGCCCACCGTCGTCGGCGGCGGCACCGTCACCGGCTCGGCCGAGACGCCGGTCGGCGGGCCGGTGTGCGCGGCGGGCCGCACCACCGGTGTGCGGTGCGGCACCGTGCAGGCGAAGAACGTGACGGTGAACTACCCGTCCGGCGTGGTCTACGGGCTGACGCGGACGTCGGTGTGCTCCGAGCCGGGCGACCAGTGGGCGCCCCTGTTCACCGGCGGCCAGGCCCAGGGGCACTCGCTGGGTGGCAGCGGCACCTGCTCGACCGGCGGCACGTCCTACTTCTACCCGCTCAACCGCATCCTCTCCGCCGAGGGGCTCACGCTCGTGACGGGGTGACCCGCATCGCCTTGTGCACCAGCGCGTCGCACAGGGCGAGCCAGCTGGCCTCGACGATGTTGCCGTGCACGCCCACGGTGGTCCACTCGCGCTCGCCGTCGCTGGACTCCACGAGGACGCGGGTGACGGCGTCGGTGCCGTGCTCGGCCGAGTTGTGGGAACCCGGGAGGATGCGGACCTTGTAGTCGTTCAGCTCCACCACGTCCAGCCAGGACAGGTGGGGCAGCAGCGCCTTGCGCAACGCGGCGTCCAGCGCGTGCACCGGGCCGTTGCCCTCGGCGGTGGCGATGACCCGCTCACCGGCCACGTGCACCTTGACCGTGGCCTCGGACACGATCGTGCCGTCCTGGTGGTGGTCCAGCACCACGCGGTAGGACTCCAGCCGGAACGGCGGGGTCTCCAGCTCGGACATCTCCTCCTTGAGGAGCAGCTCCAGGGAGGCGTCGGCGGCCTCGAACGACCAGCCGCCCGCCTCCAGCTCCTTGACCTTGCGCACCACGTTGGTGAGCGCTTCCGGCCGGCGGGTCAGGTCGATCCCGAGCTCACGTCCCTTGAGCTCGAGACTGGCCCGACCCGCCATCTCGGTGACCAGCACCCGCATGTCGTTGCCGACGGTGTCCGGATCGATGTGGTTGTACAGCTCCGGATCAACCTTGATCGCGCTCGCGTGCAGCCCCGCCTTGTGGGCGAAGGCCGACGACCCGACGTAGGCCTGGTGGGTGTCGGGTGCGATGTTCGCGATCTCGGCCAGCGCATGGGAGACCCGGGTGAGCTCGGCCAGCGACTCGGTGGGTAGCACCTGCAGGCCGAGCTTGGTCACGAGGTTCCCGACGACGGAGAACAGGTCGGCGTTGCCCGCCCGCTCGCCGTAGCCGTTCGCGGTGCACTGGACGTGGGTCGCCCCCGCCTGCACCGCGGCGATGGTGTTGGCCACCGCGCAGGACGTGTCGTCCTGGCAGTGGATGCCGACCCGGAAGCCCGTGCGGGCGACCACGTCGGCGACGGTCTCGGCCAGCCCGAGGGGCAGCTGGCCGCCGTTGGTGTCGCAGAGGACGACGACGTCCGCGCCTCCCTCCACAGCGGACTCCAGCACGCGCAGCGCGGTGTCGGGGTCGAAGGCGAAGCCGTCGAAGAAGTGCTCGGCGTCGAGGAAGACCCGGCGGCCCTCCCCGACCAGGAACGCGACGGTGTCCCGGACCATCGCGCAGTTCTCCGCGACGTCGGTGCGCAGTGCCCGCTCGACGTGCCTGCGGTCCGACTTGGCGACCAGCGTCACGACCGGCGTCCTAGCCTCCAGCAGTGCCCTGACCTGCGCGTCCTCGTGCACCTTGACGCCCGCCTTGCGGGTGGAGCCGAACGCGACGAGCTGGGCGTGCTTGAGCGTGAGCTCCCCCTCGGCGGCGCGGGCGAAGAACTCGGTGTCCTTCGGCATGGCCCCCGGCCAGCCACCCTCGATGAAGCCCACGCCCAGCGAGTCGAGCAGGCGGGCGACGGCCAGCTTGTCGTTGACCGAGTAGGAGATGCCCTCGCGCTGGGCACCGTCCCGCAGGGTCGTGTCGAAGACGTGGAACGAATCACCGAGGGGGGTCACGAAGAGGCTCCTAGGGATCTGAGGAAAACAAAAAGACCCCCCGCAGGATGCGAGAGGTCGGCGCGTCGGGTGCTTCGAGGGAGCACTACCCGACGCGCTGGGAAATAATGATCACGGTGTGGAGAGCCACGCTCCGATGGTGCCACAACCCGTCCGCCGATACCAAGCCACGGACGGGTTGTCCCACAGTCTGGGTTCAGCTACCGGCCAAGAACCTGGCGAGCGCCTCGACGGCGGCGGGGTTGCGCGGACCCTCCACCAAGGCCGCGTAGGGCAGCACGAAGAACCGGCCGTCCCTGATGGCGGGCACGTCCCGCAGCGGCGGGTGGGCCTGCAGGAACGCCCGCTTCTCGTCCGGTGTGGTCGCGTCGCCGTCGGCGTAGTCGTTGATCAGGACGACGTCCGGCGCGCGGTCCACGACGGCCTCCCAGCCGACCGCCGTCCAGCTGTCGTCGAGGTCGCCGAAGATGTTGTCGCCGCCCGCCTTGCCGATGATGTCGTGCGGCGCGGCGTTGCGGCCGGAGGTGAACGGCTGGTCGATCCCGCTGTCGTAGAGGAACACCTTCGGGCGGTTCGGCTCGGCGAGCTTCCCGGCTTCGGAGACCTGTTCCCGATAACCGGCGATCAGTTCTTCGGCCTTCGCCTCCACGCCGAAGATCCGGCCGAGGTTGCGCAAGTCGGTGTAGAGGGCGTCCAGCGGGGGCATGATGCCGCGCCGCTCCCCCACGCCGTTCCGGCACGCCTCGGTGAGCTGGTAGGTGGCGATGCCCAGGTCGGCCAGCGCGTCGGGCGTGAAGCCGGTGCTCTCGGAGAAGCCGTAGTTCCAGCCGGCGAGCACGAAGTCCGCGCGTGCGCCCTGGACGAGCTCCTTGGTGATCTGCTCGCCCAGGTGCGGCACGCGCTCGAAGTCCGCCCGCCACGGCGAGGTGGCGACGTCGGTGGAGTGGGCCGGGCCGATGACGTACCCGGCCATCCGGTCGCCCAGGCCCAGCGCGAACACCAGTTCCGCGATGCCGGTGTCGTTGGTGACCACACGGGACGGTGCCGCGTAGGCGACCTCCCGTCCGCAGTTGGTGACGGTGACGGTGGCCGTCGGCGCGGCGGGTGCGATCCGCGCGCCGCAGCCGGCCGTGACGAGCAGTACCGCGACGATCGTGACGAGCCTCTTCACCGAGCGACCTCTCCGTGTTCGAACAGCAGTTGGGGAACCCCGCTGGTGGGGTGGCGGACGACGTGCGCGCGGACGTGGAAGACCTCGTGCAGCAGCTCGGGGGTCAGCACCTCGGCGGGTTCGCCGCTGCGCACGACCCGGCCGCGGTCGAGCACGTGCAGCCGGTCGCAGTAGGCGGCGGCCAGGTTGAGGTCGTGCAGGACCGCGAGGACGGTGACGCCCAGGCCGCGCACGAGGCCGAGCACCGCGAGCTGGTGGCTGATGTCGAGGTGGTTGGTGGGTTCGTCGAGGACGAGCACCCGCGGCTGCTGGGCCAGGGCGCGGGCGATGAGGACGCGCTGCCGCTCGCCGCCGGACAGGGTGAGGAAGCCCCGGTGGGCGAGGTGCGCGACGTCCACTCGGGACAGTGCGTCGGCCACCACCAGCTCGTCGTGCCGCGGGGTGGTGCGGTGCGGGAGGCGTCCCATCGCGACGACCTCGGTGACGGTGAAGTCGAACTCGACGTGGCTGTCCTGGGTGAGCGCGGCGAGCTGCCCGGCGGTGTCGCGGACCTTCGTGGTGGTGATGTCCCGGCCGCCGAGGCGGACCACTCCCCCGGACGGCGCGAGCGCCCGGTACACGCAGCGCAGGGTGGTGGACTTGCCGCTGCCGTTGGGGCCCACGACGCCGTGGACCAGGCCGGATCCCGCGTGCAGGTCGATGCCGCGCAGGATGCCGTCGACCGTGACGCCCTCCAGTCGGACGTCCATCAGCGACCGCCGAACACGTAGCCGCGGCGGCGCATCAGCAGGAGGAAGCACGGCACGCCGAGCGCGGCCGTGATGACGCCCAGCGGCAGCTCCTCGGGCGCGGCGAGCAGGCGTGCGGCGACGTCGACCCAGACGAGGAAGCACGCGCCCGCCAACGGCGCCGCGGCGAGCACCTTGCGGTGGTCCGCGCCGACCGCGAGGCGCACCAGGTGCGGCAGCATGAGCCCGACGAACCCGACCGCGCCGCTGACCGCGACCAGCACGCCCGTCATGGCGGCGGTGACGCCGAACAGCGCCTTGCGGGTGCGCGCGACGTCGAGGCCGAGGGTGGTGGCGGTCTCGTCGCCCAGGGACAGCGCGTTGAGGTGCTTGGCGCGGGTGCGCAGGTAGGCGATGCCGGCGGTGGTGACCGCGGCGGCGATCGGCAGCGACGTCCAGGTGACGCCGCCGAGGCTGCCGAGCAGCCAGAACATCGCCGCGCGTGCCGCCTCACCGCGTGGCGACCGGAAGACCAGCAGCATGGCGACGGCGGAGAAGCCGTAGGCCAGGGCCGTGCCGGTGAGCACCAGGCGCAACGGGGTGAGGTCGCGCCCGGCGACCGCGTAGACCAGGGCCATCGCGGCGAGGGCGGCCAGGAACGCGGCCGCCGACAGGGCGTGGACGCCGAGCGAGGCGAACAGGCCCGTGGTGGTGACGGCGGTCGCGCCGACGCTCGCGCCGGAGGAGACGCCCAGCACGTACGGGTCGGCCAGGGCGTTGCGGACCAGCGCCTGGATGGCCACGCCGACCGCGGACAGGCCAGCGCCGACGACGGCGGCGAGCAGGACGCGCGGCAGGCGGATGTCCCACACGATCCGGTAGGGGCCCGCCTCGGCGGCGTCGACCGCGCCGCCGGTGAGGGCGGCCGTGAGGTAGCGCAGGACGTCCCCGAAGGGGATGCGCACCGGTCCGAGCGCGACGCCGCAGACGACGGAGGCCACCAGGACGGCCGTGAGGGCGAGGCAGAGGGCCCGGGTGGGCAGGCGTCGCGGGGTGGGCGGTGGCGCGGGCGGCGCGTGATCTGGTGCCGGCGTGGGCGGCGGGGTGCGTTCGGCCGCGGGTGGGGTGCTGCTGGCGGTCACCGGTCGCCTTCCGGACGGGTGGCCGCGACCGGCCGGCCGGCACCCGCTCGTGGCAGGCCGGCGCACCCGTCCCGCAGACCACGGCAGGAGTGGAGCACTTCCCACCGCCCGCGGGTGATCGGGCTCGCCGAGCAGGGTGCTCGGCCTACCGTTGCGGGTCAGCGCCGGACTTCGACCGGACTTCCCCCACGGGCGGCACCGGCGACCCTACGGCCCGTGACGCGGTCAGGGCCACCACGACGAGGTCGTGGTGGGCGCGAAGACGGGGGGAGTGGCGTGATCTCAGGGGTGCAGGGAGCAGGACTCACCCCTATCGTAAGAAGGAAACAACACTACAGGGGTTGG
>NZ_JBFAAX010000014.1:0-42120 GCF_040639995.1 Actinosynnema sp. NPDC023658
CGAGGATCAGCGGTGCGGGGCGGGCGGCGGGGCGGCTGAGGTCAGCGGCGCGGGGGGTCGGTGGGGATGGTGATCTGCGGTGGGTCGAAGGGGCGGCCCGGGTTGGTCGGGTCGGTCGGCCTGCCCTGGCCCGGGGCGGGGGGTTCGGTGGTCGGGGCGGGCTCGGTCGGTTGCGGTGGGGGGACGTAGCCCGTCGACACCAGCAGCGTGATCACGGTGCCCTTCAGGGCGCTGCCGCGCGGAGTCTGGCTGACGACCTGGCCCTTCGGCTGCTCGGAGTTGCGGTTCTGCGCGGAGACCTTGTAGCCGGCCTGTTCGAGGATGCGCGTCGCGTCGTTGACGTTCCGGCCGACGACGTCGGGCACGCGGATCTCGCTGCCGCCCTTGAGGTAGCGCTCCTCGACCGGCGGCAGGCCGCGCACCGGAAGTCCTTCGTGGACCTTCGACATCGTGTCGAACCACGTGCGCGCGGGCACGGTGCCGCCGTAGATGTCGCCCTTGCCGCACAACCGGGGCGGCCCGGCGTTGACGCAGATCCCGCGCGGCTCGACGCCATCGTTGAACGTCTGCACGGCACCGGCGAAGTCCGGCGTGGCGCCGATGAACGCCGCCGACTTGTAGTCCTCCGTGGTCCCCGTCTTGCCGAGCATCGGCCGCGTCCACTTGAACTGCCGCGCCGCCTGCGCCGCGGTGCCGCCACCCTGGTCGTCCTTGGACAACCCGACCGCCAGGCCGTTCGCCAGCGGCTCGGCCACGACCTGCTCGCACGGCGCCTCGTTGATCGGCACGGCCTGCCCGTTGCGGTCCACGATCTGACCGATCGGGGACGGCGGGCACCACACGCCGCCGCTCATGACGGTCGCCGCCACGTTCGCCAGCTCCAGCGTGCTCACCGGCGCGGGGCTCAGCGTGAACGACGCGTTGCCGCCGTTGGACTTGTAGAACTCGGTCTGCGAGATCCGCAGCTCCTTGTTCTTCGCCTTCGGGTCCGGCCGCGTGCCCGCGATGTTGGTCGCCATCGTCTCGCGCATCCCCAGCCGGGACGCCATGTCCACCACCGGGTCCATGCCCAGCTGCTCTTCCATGATCACGAAACCGGTGTTCGGCGAGGTCTGCAACGCCGTCTGCAACGACATCTGCGCCGGGTAGCTCGACGACGCGTTGCCCAGGCAGTACCACCGCGTGTTCGGCTCGCCGGTGGGCGGGCACTTGTCCCCGCCGCCCTTGAACACCCGCGACACGTGCGAGTTCGGCGTGGCGATCGTGTTCTCGATGCCCATGCCCTTCTCCAGCGCCGCGGCCGCGGTGAACACCTTGTAGACCGACCCGGCGCCGAACTTGTTCTCCACCCCGGATGGCAGGTCGAACTGGGTCTGGAACTGGTCGGCCTTCAACCCGTAGTCCCGGTTCGCGACCAGCGCCACGACCTCGTGCCGCTCCTTGCCCGGCCGCACGACCGCCATCGCGTTCGCGATCCCGTCGGTCGACTTCGCGACCTGGCCCTCGGCCGCGCGCTTGGCGTGGTCGGTGATGGTGCGGTCCAGGGTGGTCCGGATGGTGTAGCCGCCGGTCTTGAGCTGCTCCTGGCTGAAACCGTTGCGCTCCAGGTAGTTCAGCACGTACGAGCAGAAGAACCCGTGCTCCGGCCCGGCGCCCACGCACCCGCTGGGCGGCGTCCGCACCGGCGTCGCGAGCCCGAGCGGTTCGGCCTTCGCGGCCTCGGCCGCGTCCCGCGACAGCTTGTCGTTCTCGACCATCTTGTCGATCACCTGGTTGCGCCGCTCCAACGCCTTCTCCGGGTACACCTCCGGGTCCAGCGCGGACGGGCTGTTGACCATGCCCGCGAGCATCGCGGACTGGGCCACGGTCAGCTTGTCCGCGGTGGTGTTGAAGTACGCCTGCGCCGCCGCCGCGATCCCGTAGATCGTCGAGCCGAACGGCACCACGTTCAGGTAGCCGGCGAGGATTTCCTCCTTGCCGAGTTTCTGCTCCAGTTGCAGGGAGATCCGCCATTCGCGGGCTTTGCGCGCGACCGTCTGCTCCTGCGCCTTCTGCTGCTCCACCTGGTTGTTCCGCGCGACCACGTGCACGAGGTAGTTCTTCACGTATTGCTGCGTGAGCGTGGAGGCACCTTGCGTGACCGAGCCGCTGAACTGGTTGGTCAACCCGGCCCGGATCGTGCCCCGCCAGTCGACGCCCTGGTGCTCGTAGAACCGGCGGTCCTCGACCGAGACCAGAGCGGCCTTCATGGTCGGGGAGATAGCCTCCGACGGCACGAGGATCCGGTACTGGTCGTACAGGTACGCGATCGGCGCCCCGTCCTTGTCCGTGATCGTGGAGATCAACGGCGGATCGGTGGTCACGAGGTCGGCGGAGATGCTGTCCACCGTGTCGCTGGCGCTGTTGGACACCACGCCCAGGGAGCCGACGACAGGGAACAACATGCCTGCCAGCAGCACTCCGGCTAGCAGACACAGGCCGAGCAGTTTCAGCACGCCGTTCCTGGCTCGCATGCAGGTCAGCGTACGCGGCACCTGAAGAGGTGATCCGGATCGCGCACAGTTGATTACACAGGATGAGTACTCGTACTCAAGACAGGTAACAGGTGCGCAACCCAGGGTTGGAGGTGGAACCAGAAGGCTCTACAGTCCGTCACTGTTCAAGACAGCAGCCGACAGCAGAGCCACTCGTTGGTGAGCCTACGGCATCCGCGGCAGGGGTGTGGCGGATTTAGGAAGTCTGGACACTGTGTGAACTGAGGTGGGGGAGATATGCAGCAGGGGGATTGGCGGATCAAGGCCTCGTGCCGTGATGAGGAGCCGGACCAGCTCTTCGTCCGCGGTGCGGAGCAGCGCAAGGCCAAGCTGGTGTGCCTGGGTTGCCCGGTGCGCACCGAGTGCCTTGCCGAGGCCCTGGACAACCGGATCGAGTTCGGTGTGTGGGGTGGAATGACCGAGCGTGAACGGCGTGCGCTGCTCCGACGGCGCCCGGACGTCACCTCGTGGCACGAGCTCCTGGACACGGCACGGCAGGAGCACCACGAAGAGTCGAAGGTCGGGTAGCAGCCCTTACTCCTACTCTCCCGCCAACCGCCGACCGATCTCGTGCAGGCCGTCCAGGTCGTGCACGTCGGTGGGCAGGGCGGGTACCCCGATCAGCGGAACACCGGGGTGCGCACGGGTGAACCGCGCGAGCAGTCGCTTCTCCCGATCGGCGACGGCCACGCGATCCGCGTGCACCCGCAACACCGCGGCAGCCAGCGGAGCGTCCCCAGTGCGCTCGAGCCGGTCCGCCGCCGCCAACGCACCGGGTGCCGGCAAGGGGGCCAGCACCGGGTGCGTCCGGTTCGCCACCAGACCGGTCAACGGCATCCGTTCCGCGCTCAACCGCTCGACGAAGTAGCTGGCCTCGCGCAACGCGTCCGGTTCGGCCGCCGCGACCACCAGGAATCCCGTGCCGGGTGATCGCAGCAGGTCGTAGGTGGCCTGGGCGCGTTGCCGGAAGCCGCCGAACATGCTGTCGAACGCCTGCACGAAGGTCGACGCGTCCTGCAGGAGTTGGCCGCCGACGATCGTGGACACGGCTTTGGTGAACAGGCCGAAGCCCGCGCCGACGATCTTGCGGATGCCGCGCCCGCCCGCACGGGCGGGCGCCGACAGCATGCGGATCAGCTTGCCGTCCAGCACGGTCGACAGCCGCTGCGGCGCGTCCAGGAAGTCCAGCGCCGACCGGCTCGGCGGGGTGTCCACGACGACCAGGTCCCACTCGTCGCGGTCGACCAGCTGGCCCAGCTTCTCCATCGCCATGTACTCCTGCGTGCCGGAGAACGACGTGGAGATCGTCTGGTAGAACGGGTTGGCCAGGATCTGCTCGGCCCGCTCGCGGCCCGCGTGCGCCCACACCATGTCGTCGAACGTGCGGCGCATGTCCAGCATCATCGCGTGCAGCTCGCCCTCGAACCCGTCCACCTCGACGCGCCGGGGCTGGTTGTCGAGCTCGCGCAGGCCGAGCGACTGGGCCAGCCTGCGCGCCGGGTCGATCGTCAGCACGACCACCCGCCTGCCGCGTTCGGCGGCCCGCACGGCCAGCGCCGCCGCCGTCGTCGTCTTGCCGACGCCACCGGACCCGCAGCACACCAGCACCCTGGTGCCCGGGTCGTCCAGCAGCGCGTCCACGTCCAGCCGGTTCACCGCACCCCCCGCCCGACCAGCACCTCGGCCAGCTCGTACAGCGCGGCCACGTCCACCCCGTCGGTCAGCTCCGGCAGCTCCAGGGTGGGCAGGTCGGACTCGGCCAGCTTCTCCTTCGCCCGCTCCTCCATCCGCACCCGCAGGGCGTGCTCGACGGTCTGCTCGACCAGCCCGTCCAGCACGTCGTCGTCCACCTCCAGGCCCGCGGCCGCCAGTCCGCCGCGCAGCCGCCCGGTGTCGACCCGGCCCTCCGACGCCGCCGTCACCGACCGCGCGGGCAGCCGCGGCGCGTTGACCCGGTTCACGAACACCGCGCCCGGCCGCAGGTCGGCGGCGTCGAGGTCGGCCACCGCGTCCAGCGTCTCGCGCACCGGCATCTCCTCCAGCAGCGCCACCAGGTGCACCGCGGTGTCGCCGGAGTGCAGCAGCTTGACCACGCCCTCGCTCTGGCCCTTGATCGGCCCGACCTTGGCGAGGTCGGCCATGGCGCGGGTGACGTCCAGGAACCGGACCACCCGACCGGTCGGCGGCGCGTCCAGCACGACCGCGTCGTACTCGTGCCGCCCGGTCCTGCCCGCGCGGCGCACGCACTCCTTGACCTTGCCGGTGAGCAGCACGTCGCGCAGGCCGGGCGCGAGGGTGGTGGCGAACTCGATCGCGCCCATCTTCTTCAGCGTCCGGCCGGCGAAGCCGAGGTTGTAGAACATCTCCAGGTACTCGAGCAGGGCCGCTTCGGGGTCCACGGCGAGCGCGCGCACCTCGCCGCCGCCGGGTGCGGACGCGATCCGCTCCTCCGAGTACGGCAGCGGCGGGCGGTCGAACAGCCGGGCGATGCCCTGCCGGTTCTCCACCTCCACCAGCAGCACGCGCCGCCCGCCGGTGGCCAGCGCGAGCGCGAGCGCCGCGGCGACCGTGGTCTTGCCGGTCCCGCCCTTGCCCGTCACCACGTGCAGGCGCGCGCGGGTGAGTTCGTCGGTCCAGCCGTTCACCGGATCAGCCTATGCGCGCCGCCCTGAGAACCGCAGGCCACGACGTCCGCCACGGTCAGTCCACCATGGTGACGAACACCACCGCGAAGGCCGTCGCCGCGACGATGCCCCAGACCACGACCGACGGCAGCACGTACGCGATGAGCACCGCCACGACCGCGACCAGCACGGCCCCGATCAGCAGCGCGCGCATCACGTCGGACCGCCGGGCGCCCTTGCGATCCCGCGCCTGGGCCATCCCGACCAGGATCATCACCAGCCCGCCCAGCAGGAACGCGCTGGTGGCGACGACCCGCCACGTCTCCACGTGATCAAGCTAGCGCCGCGGGAGGCGTTCCGGCACTCCCACCCGAAGTGAAGACCTCTCGTGTCCGGGCACGGATTGACACGAACGGGGGTACTCGACCGGGTGCCCCCGTGCGGCACCCCGCTAGGCTGCGCCCCATGCAGAAGTGGGAGTACTCCACCGTCCCGCTGTTGATCCACGCCACGAAGGCGATCCTGGACCAGTGGGGTGAGGACGGCTGGGAGCTGGTCACCGTCCTGCCGAACCCGAGCGGTGAGCAGCACGTCGCCTACCTGAAGCGGCCCAAGGCATGAGCTGGACGGCACGCCTGGCCGAGCTGGGCATCGAGCTGCCCGACGTCGCGGCGCCGGTCGCGGCGTACGTGCCGGCCGTGCGCAGCGGGCAGCTGGTCCTCACGTCCGGGCAGCTGCCGTTCGTCGAGGGTTCCCTCGCCGCCACCGGCAAGGTCGGCGGCGACGTCAGCCCCGAGGAGGCCAAGGCGCACGCCCGCACCTGCGCGCTGAACGCGCTGGCCGCCGTGCACGACCTGGTCGGCCTGGACGCGGTCGTGCGGGTCGTCAAGCTGGTCGGCTTCGTCGCCTCCGCCGAGGGCTTCACCGGACAGCCCGCCGTCGTCAACGGCGCGTCGGACCTGCTCGGAGAGGTGTTCGGCGAGGCCGGGCGGCACGCGCGGTCCGCGGTCGGCGTGGCCGAGCTGCCGCTGGGTGCGCCGGTCGAGGTGGAACTGATCGTCGAGATCGGGGGATGAGATGTCGGACACGTGCCACGAGCTGCTGCTGAGGCTCGCCGGGCGGATGCCGGACGACCTGCTCTGGAGATTCCGCGACTGGGCCGCCACCGACGCCGTGGCGGTGCTGGCGCGCGCCCTCCCGCGCACGTTGCTGCACGACAGGATCGGTCTGACCGACTACGAGCAGCGGCTGCTGGCCGACGCCCTCGTGCCGCACGGAGCCGAACGGTCCATCATCAGTTCTGTCAAAGGGCTGGACGAACTCCCCGAATCCGGCTACACCTTCTCCCCGGAATCACCCGATCGGGTGTCGATGGGTGATTCCGCGACCGTGGTGCTCGGAGCGACCCTGCGCGGACGCCCCGGGGTCGGAGAAGTCCGGTCCTCGTGGCGGTTGGGCGGGGACGGACCCAGGAGGCTGATCCTGGTCACCGCCACGACCGGGGAAGCCCGGTTGACCGGTGAGCTCCAGCGGGTGCTGCGGGCGCTCGGCGAGCACGACCCGTGTGTCGAGGTCCTGCCCGCCGGACTTGACCTGCCGCCCTACCACAGGGCGGCGTTGGCGGCATCGGAGCTGGTGTGCGCCGGCGCCGACGCCGACGGGCAACTGGTGCCCGTATAGAGCTCGGCGCTCCCGCGCGGGCCGGAAGGAGAACAGGCGTGACGAACGACGGAGTGGGACTCCCCGTCCGTTTACACGACCTCCTGTTGGCGCTGGCCGGACGCGTTGACGACGACGCGCTGACCCAGGCTCGGGAGCTGCTGGCGGTGGCCGAGCTGGACAGAGCCGTGGAGCTCGTCGTCGGCTGCCTGCTGGCCGGGCGCATCCCGGTGTCGCCGGAGGAGCGCCACGAGATCGGCTGGCTGCTCGACGAGGTCCGCTCGGACCGCTCGCTGGCCGACCGGCTGTTCGCGGTCGAGCGCGTGCCGGTGCCCAGGCACCGGTTCAGCGTCGAGTCCGACCCGGCCGACGGCCTCGGTGACGTGCTGGGCAAGACCGTGTCGGTGCTGCCGGACGTGCGGGGCGTGCGCGCCACGTGGCGGTCCAGCCCGGCCGGCGCGACGCCCGGACCGCTGCCGCAGCGGGTCGTCCTGGTGGACATCGGCCCGGCGGGCTTCGCGCCCGCCACCGCCTACCGGGTGGACACCGTGCTGCGCAAGGCGGGCATCCGGGCGGCGGTCGAGGTGCTGACCGTCGGCACCCCGCTGGGCGAGTACCACGCGGCGGCCGTCACCACGGCGCGCGAGGTGTTCTTCCCCTCCGGGTCCACGAGCCCCCAGCCACCACCGGACGCGGCCACGTGGTTCGACGGTGAACCCCGGGACCAGGCACCGGTGGTCGAGCCGGAACCGGTGCCTGCCGAACCCCAGAACGGCTCCAAGTCACGTCGGGCGCGCGTCGAGTCGTACGAGGGCGCGCAGCCGTTCCCGCCGAAGCCCGTGAAGCGGCTGCCGGTGCGGGACGCGGTCGACGAGGTCGAGGACGTCCGGGTGGTCGAGGACGTCCGCGTCCACGACGTCCGGGACGAGGTCCGGGTCGACGAGGACGTCCGGGCCGACGAGGTCCGCGCGGACGAGGTGCGGATCGACGAGGTGCACGAGGACGTGCGGGTCGAGGAGGCCCCCGTCCAGGAGGCGCCGGTCGAGCCGACGCCCGTGGCCGAGGCGCCGCCCGCGCCGATGTTCGCGTTCCCGGACGACCACCCGTTCTCCCGGGCCGAGGTCACCACGGAGCTCGGACCGGACGACCTGGCCGCGTTGCAGGCCGCGCTGGCGGAGGGGCAGCCCCCCGCCGCCGTGCAGTTGCCACCGACCGTGGACGCCAAGCTCAGCGACCGGGAACGGGCGTTGCTGCAGCAGCTGCACGAGGAGCTGGCGCAGCGCGAGCAGCAGACGTGGCCGGGTGGCGGCCCCGAGTTCGTCAACGGGGCGCCCAAGCCGACCAACGGCAAGTACCCCGGCTAGAGGCGTCGCAGGTTCGTCAGCAGCTCGGCCCTGTCGTCCGCGGAGAGCGGGCGGTGGGGCCGAGCCGCTGCCCGGTCCGTGGCGGCTTCGATCCGCCGGCGCACCGGGTCGTCCGCCGGCATCTCGCGGACGGTGAGGCCCTCCTCCGCCCACGCGGCGGCGTGCGCGTCCGCCCGGTGGTGCCGCAGGGCCCTGAGCCGGTCGAACAGGCGTGCCTGGGGCGTGTCGCCGGTGCGGGCGGCGCTTATCGGATGGTCGACCGCGGGAACGCGGATCGGCGGCGGTGACGGCCACAGCTCGCCGGCCGCCCTGGTGTGCGCCTCGTTGACCACTTCCAGGAACGCCCGGCACCGTCCGGTCGCGGTGACCTGCCCGTCCTCGACCACGAGCCAGTCCCGGTCGGCCAGCGCGGCGCCCAGCATCGGGTGGTACCGGTGCACGTCCTCCACCGCGCCCAGCGGCATCGGGCCGTGCGCCAGGACGCTCGCCAGGTCACCCAGGACCGGCACGTGCGGCGGACGTTCACCGCGCAGGTAGCGCGCGCTCAAGCGGTGCACGGGCGGGATCAGCCGGTGCAGCTCCACGGCGACCTCGGCAGCCATGGCGCAAGCGTTTGCCGCGTCCAGGGCCAGCACGTTCGACGCCCTCTGCGCGTCGTCCTCGCACAGGTCCAGGGCGGTCCGGAAGTGCTGCTCGGCGGCACGCCAGTCACCCTGGTCGTAACGCGACTCCCCGGCGTGCTGGTGCGCGAGGCGCAGCAGCGGACCACCCCCGGCCACCAGCTCGGCGAACACCGCGTCCGCCTCCGCGAACCGCCCCTGCCGCTGGTGGACCCGCGCCAGCCGCAGCCGCGTCGCGGGCGAGTCGTCGGCCCGCCGGAACGCGTGCTCGGCCTCCTCCAGCCGGTTCAGCACCCGCGCGACCTCACCGACCTCCGCCCACTCCCGGTGCGAGGCAGGCCGCTGCCGGTCGAGCCACGCGGCCAGGCCCTCCGGGTCGTCCGGCACCTCTCGCAACGTCTCCGGGTCGACCCGCCAAGCCGGTCTCACGCCTCCGACTTCCGCCGGGCCAGGTCGATCACCCGCTGCAGGTGCAGGCCGCGCCGGACGTCCAGCGGGTGCTCCGTCGTGCCGCTGTCGACCATGGCCACGAAGTCGTCCAGCAGGTTCGTGAAGCACTGCGCCGTCGTCGTGCCGCGGTCGGCCAGCACCCGGTGACCGTGCTCGCCGTACACGACGACCTCCGCGATGCCCGGGTTCAGCGGCAACGTCATGGTCATCGTCGCCACGCTCGTCGCGCCCGTCTCGTGCTGGAACACGACCTGCCACAGCCCGTGCTCCGACCGGTTCGCCGCGATCACGTCGGTGATCGTGCCCAGCGTCGCGTCCAGCAGGTCGAACGCGTGCGGGCCGACGTCGTCCAGCGGACCCCGCTCGTGCCGCCACGGCGAGTGCGAGAACGGCCCGTCGAGCAGCCCCCCGTTCAGCCAGCGCGCGCTGCCGCCCACCCAACCGCCGGTCTGCTTGAGCTGGTCCAGCTGCTCGCGGGTCTCGGGGGCGTAGCGCTTGGTCAGGACGACCAGCGAGGCGACGTTGTTGCGCTCCACGGCGGCGGCGAGGCGTTCGGCGTCCTCCAGGCTCCCCGCGATCGGCTTCTCCAGGATCAGGTGCTTGCCCCGTTCGGCCGCCCTGGTCGCGATCCCGGCCTGCACCCCCGGCGGCACCGCGAACGCGACCGCGTCCACCTGCTCCAGCAGCTCGTCCGGCGACGCGGCGACGGACGCCCCGTGCTTCCCGGCGAGCTCGGCCGCAGCCTCCTCACGGCGGGCCCAGATCGCGGTCAGGCGGGTACCCGGGTGGTCCGCGATGCCCGGTGCGTGCACCATGTCCGCCCACGGGCCGGCACCGACGAGTCCTACGCGCAGCTGTTCGTCCACCAGGCCATCCTGCCTTTCATCGGCCACCGATGTAAGTCGATTCGGGGACGAAGATCCGACCGCCGTTGTCGAACCTCAGCTCGACGCCACCGGGTTGCCGGTCGACCTCGGGCGTGTCGTCCCACCCGCTCGGGATCGCGACGACGTGCCCGTGGTCGGGCGACTGCCCGAGCCAGACCTCGCGATCCGTGCCACCGACCAGGCTGGACCGCTCCTTGACGTACACGTTCGGCGTGCCCTCGTTCGTGCTGGTCGTCGTCGTGCTCGGCAGGAACAGGAGCACGGCGGCCGTCGCCGTCAGACCCGTGCCCACGATCGCGCCGACGACGAACAGCAGCACGTTGAGGAGGCAGCCCTTGCGCGTGGTGTCCACAGACGGATGATCCTCGTAGGCTCGGGTCGTGCGCGAACTCCCCGATGAACTGGTGCTGCCGGCCGACATGGCGCCCGAGGACTTCACCGGACCGCCGGTCGAACCCCGCTCCGCCGCGACCGTCGTGCTGGTGCGGGACGGTGACGCGGGGCTGGAGGCGTTCCTGCTGCGGCGGGTGGCCGGGATGGCGTTCGCGGGCGGGATGACCGTGTTCCCCGGCGGCGGCGTCGACCCGCGCGACGCGGACACCTCCGTGGCGTGGAGCGGACCGCCGCCGTCGTCGTGGGCCGCCCGGTTCGGGTGCTCGGTGGAGCTGGCCACGGCGCTGGTGTGCGCGGCCGTGCGCGAGACGTTCGAGGAGTCCGGCGTGCTGCTGGCCGGCCCGTCGTCCACGTCCGTGGTGGCCGACACCGCCGCGTTCGCCACGGCCCGCGCGGCGCTGGTGGCGCGGGAGCTGTCGTTGGCCCAGTTCCTGGCGGCCGAGGGGCTGGTGCTGCGAGCGGACCTGCTGCGACCGTGGGCGAACTGGCTCACGCCCGTCGAGGAGCCCCGGCGGTACGACACGTTCTTCTTCGCGGCCGTGCTGCCGGAGGGGCAGAGCGCCGACGGCGTCACCACGGAGGCCTCCGACGCGGCCTGGCAGCGGCCGACCGACGCCCTGGCGGACTGGAAGGCCGGGCGGCGGGCGTTGATGCCGCCCACCTGGGTGACGTTGGCCGAGCTGGAGGAGCTCGGGTCGGTGGCGGCGGTGCTGTCCGAGCCGCGGACCGTGTCCAAGGTGATCCCCAAGCTGGTCCGGGACGGCAACGTGCTGCGGGTGGTGCTGCCGTGAGCGCCTACGGGGTGTTGCGGCAGGTCACGCCCACGGCGTCCGTGCTGCTGGCGGAGAACCCCGGCGTGATGACGTTGGAGGGGACGAACACGTGGGTGCTGCGCGCGCCCGGGTCGTCGTCGTGCGTGGTGGTCGACCCCGGACCCGCCGACCCCGCGCACCTCGGGCGGATCGCGCAGCAGGCGCCGGTGGAGGTCGTGCTCCTGACGCACGGACACCCCGACCACTCGGACGGGGCACGTTCGTTCGGGCGACAGGTGGACGCGCCGGTGCGGTCGGTCGACCCGGCGTTCCGGCTCGGCGGGCAGGGCCTGGCCGAGGGTGACGTGATCACGGCGGCCGGGTTGTCGATCGCGGTGCTGCCGACGCCGGGGCACACGGCCGACTCGGTGTGCTTCCGGCTGGACGACGCCGTGCTGACCGGGGACACGGTGCTGGGGCGCGGGACGACGGTCGTGGCCCATCCGGACGGGCGGCTCGGTGACTACCTGACGTCGTTGCGGCTGCTGACCACCCTTCCGGAGGGCACGATCGGGTTGCCGGGCCACGGGCCGGAACTGCCGGACCTCGTCGCTGCCGCCGGTGGGTACCTGGTGCACCGGGAGCAGCGGTTGGCGCAGGTCCGGGCGGCGGTGTCCGAGCTGGGCGGTGCGCCGACGGCACGTCAGGTGGTGGAACTGGTCTACGCCGACGTGGACCGCTCCCTGTGGCCCGCGGCCGAGTGGTCGGTGCGGGCGCAACTGGAGTACCTGCGCGAGGCCTGACCACCTGCCCGTCCCCCTGGGCGTGCTTCGCCTCTGGTGGTCAGGCGATCCCGGTCGGGTTGTCGATCGCGTACCGCCAGCCGCC
Source organism: Actinosynnema sp. NPDC023658 (assembly GCF_040639995.1). Lineage (NCBI taxonomy): Bacteria > Bacillati > Actinomycetota > Actinomycetes > Pseudonocardiales > Pseudonocardiaceae > Actinosynnema > Actinosynnema sp. NPDC023658. Next base: position 12,172 of record NZ_JBFAAX010000014.1, read on the forward strand.
ATCGGTGCCGCGACGGGCGACGTCGGTCGCCGTGCCGGTCTCCTCACCGACGCGCCAGTCGACGATGAGCAGCGCAAGATCACCCCGAGCAATCACCTTCCGGGTGACAACGGTCATCTTCCGGGTGAGCGCCAAGTGGTCGGCCAGCACAGCGGGCTGCGCGCCGGGCTCGTAGAGGGCGCTGGGGTCGCCGGCGTTGAAGGCCTCAGCGAACAGCGAGGGCAGCTCCTCGGGGGTGCGCGCGATCATGCGGGGGACGTTAGGGAGGTGCCGCGTGGCCAACCAAACGGTGAGTGCCTGGGCCGTGATCCGCACGGCGAAGTCGACCACCCGGTGCCCGACTGCCCGGTCGAGGTGACGCTGCGGGCGTTGCGCGGGCGGTGGACGACGCTGGTGGTGCGGGAGCTGCTCGGCGGCGAGCGGAGTTTCGGTGACCTGGCCGACGCCCTGCCCGCGTTGTCGGACAAGGTGCTCAGCGATCGGCTCGCGCAACTGGTCGCGAGCGGCGTGGTGGTGCGGACGCGCGAGCCGGGCTGGCCCAGCCGCGTGCGGTACTCGCTGACGCCCCGCGGGCACGCGCTGCGCGGGGTGCTGGAAGCGATGTGGGCCTGGGGTGCCGGCGCGACGCAGGCGGCGGGCGGTCCGTCTGCGCCGTGATGGCCTGGCTGGAACCGCGCGCCGCCGAGGCACGTCACTGCGGCCGGCCGTGGCACCGCTACTGCGCCGCCGGTGCGGATGCGCCGAGGAGTCGGTGCGAGGCGGCAGTGGCGGCGGGGCCGGCCGGGTGTGGCGGAGGCCGAGTGTGGCGGAGCCGGTGCGAGGCGGGCGTGGGCAGGTATGAGGTGCGAGTGATGGCAGCCAGGGCAGCGGCGGGGCCGGTCGTGGCGCGCGATGGACGTGGTGCGCGATGGACGTCGTGGGGCTGGGCGTGATGCGGGCCGGGCGTGGTGCGAAGCGGGCGCGTCGTGGGCTGGCCTGGTGGGCCCGGTGTGGTGGGCCTGGCGTGGTGCGAGGCGGGCGTCGTGGGCCGGGGTCGGTGGGCCCGGCGTGGTGCGAGGTGGGCGTGGTGGGGCCGGGTGTGGTGGCGGTGGTGGCAGGAGGGGTGGGGGCAGGAGGGGTGGGGGCAGGAGGGGAGGCGAGGGTTGGGGGTGGTCGGGGGTGGTTGTCGGGGCTCGGTCCTCGTTTTAACCGAGGATCGGTGACGGTGTTTCCGTACATTTCCCGGCCATGATCACCCGATCGTGTCCCGAAGGCGGTTCCCCGGGCCCTTCGTCAGTTGACGGTCCGCAGGGGGACCACCAGGTAGGTCAGCTCCACGCCGTCCTCGCCCGCCTGGGACGTCAGGACCGTCGAACGCAGCCCGTCCTGGATCCGGAGCTCCACCCGCCGCCCGCTGAACGCGCGCAGCGCATCCGCCAGGTACCTGGCCTGGAACGTCTTGGTCACCCGGTTGCCGTCGATCGTCGCCTTGACCGACTCCTCCGACTCGCCGCTCTGCGGATCGCTCCCGCGCACCCGCAGCTCGCCGTCGTCCACCTGGATGGTGACCGAACCGTGCGGCCCCGCGTACGGGACCGCGCGCCGCACCGCGCCGGCCAGCACATCGGCCTCCACCAACACCGTGCTGTCGATGACCGCCTCCAACAGCTTCCGCACTCGATCGTCGGGGAACGGCGCCGCCAGCAGCGCCGTGCTCACACTCCCGCCCGCCCACGACAGGGCGATGCGGTCGGCGTCGGCGTGCACCGCCACCACGGCCTCCCGGCCCGGTTGCCTGGCCGCCTCGGCCAGCACGACCGCCGGCGCCAGGACGTCCAACTCACCGGTCGCCACCCAGGGTAGTGAAGCGAACGCCATTCGGTAACGGTCCGTGGCGACCAGTTCGAGCCTGCCGTCCGCACCGTGCATCCGGACCCCGGTGAACACCGGCAGGGCGTCGTCCTTCGACGCGGCGCTCGACACGGGCACCAGGGCGGACGCGAGGGTGCGGGCGGCGATGGAGCCTACCGCCGGCGGCAGCGGTGGGATGCCGGGGTGGGCGGTCAGGTCCAGCAGTGGCAGGGCGAAGCGCGCGGTCGACGTGCGCACCGCCAGGCGCGACCCCTCCACAACCAGTCTGACCTGCGGGTCTTCCACCGCGCGCAGGGTCTCGGCCAGGGGTTTCGCGGGCACCACGACCGCACCATCGGAGTGCACCGTGGCAGCCCGGGTCAGCCGCACGGCGTGTTCACGATCACTGCCCGCCAGCTCGACCGCGGACGCGTCGGCGCGCAGCACGAGACCGGCCAGCACCGGGTCGTACACCCGCGTGGGCAGGAGGCGGGCGACGTCGGCGGCGGCCGAGGCGAGGTCGGCGGTGGTGGCGGTCAGGTCCATGGCGCGGACGGTAGACCCGACCACCGACAAAAACCGTGGGTCAGCGACCCACCAGCGCCACCTCGTGCTGCTTGGGCAGCGGCACGCCGGCCGCGACGGTGCCGCGGAACACCCACACCAGCACCGCGATCGCGAAGCCCGACACCCCGGCCGCGACGAACGCCGAACCGGTGCCGAACGACTCCACCAGCCGACCGCTCACCGACTGGCCGATCGCCAACCCGACGGTCACCGCCGTCACGACCCAGCCGAACGCCTCGGTGGCCGTCCCCGCGGGCGCGACCTGCTCGATCGCGGCCGAGTGGGTGGTGGACTGCGGCGTGATCAGGGTGCCGACCACCAGCAGCGCCGCGCCCAGGCCGATCAACCCGGTCGGCACGGCGAGCAGCAGCGACAGCACCGCGAACCCGCCGAGCAGCACGGGCAGCCGCAGGTGCATCGCCCGCGGGAACGGCTTCATCGCGTACAGGACGCCGAACAGCACGGAGCTGACCGACCACAGGCTCAGCAGCAGTCCGCCCACGCCGACGTGACCGGCCCGCGCGGCGGCGGCGGGCACCGCCACCTCGATGAACCCGATCGTCACGCCGAAGCCCAGCGCCGCCAGCGCGACCGTGCGCATCCCCGGCGACGCCAGCGCGCCCAGCAGGTCGCGACCCATCGGCTCCGGCCGCACGCCGCGCACCGTCGGGTTCAGGGCGAACCACAGCGCGCCGGCCACCATCGACGCCGCGCCGATCACCACGCCGGTGCCCGCCCACGGCGCCGCGACCAGCAGCCCGGCCAGGCCGGGACCGAGGATGAAGAACACCTCCATGCTGATCGCCTCGTAGGCGTACCCGGCCAGCCGGGCGGACCCGGCGGGCAGCACGTGCGACCACAGGGCGCGGGACGCGGAGCCGACCATCGGCTCGGTGATCCCGACCAGGAACGCGACCGGCACCAGCAGCGCGACCGCGACGCCGGCCTCGACTGCCCCGATCGCCAGGGCCACGAAGGCGGCGAACAGCGCCACCGCGACGAGCAGCGGCCGGGTCGGTCCGAGCCGGTCCATCAACCTGCCCTGCACGATCGACCCCACCGCGACGCCCACCAGCGACGACGCCGACACCAGGCCCGCCGCGGCGAACGAACCGGTCTCGCGCTGCACGTAGAGCAGCAGGGAGAGACCGATCATCGCGATCGGCAGGCGGGCGAGCAGCGACGCGACCACGGGGCCGCGCATGCCGGGGGTGGTCAGGGCGGTGCGGTAGTCCGAGAGGCGGGCAGAGTGGGACATGCGTACCAGTATGCCCGCTCTGGTACGTGCGTACCAGTCATTGCGCGGTGTGATCAGTCACCGGGCTGGTGGTGCGTCGGCGCGGCGGCCGGAGGGGTCGGCCCGAGTGGTCGGAGGGGCCTTGATGGTCTTGAGCGGTCCACCGGCTGGGAGTTGGTTGCAGTTCGGTCACAACAATGGGATGACCGGGTGAAACCATGCCGGGAAAGCGCTGAACAGAGGGTCCTTGAGGGTGAACGGGCTTGAGTTGCGGGGGAGGTGGCGTGCGATCGTTGAGGGAGCCGCCGTCACCCGTTTCCACGGATGTCGCAGCGGGTAACCAAGCCTCCTTCCGGTGCCACGAGGGTCGGGGCCTGCGGGCGCCGGAGGTGTGGAAAGGCGCGGTCTGTCGGGGGATGGGCCGTGCGGCAACAAGACCGGTGCGCCGCGTCGGGGGCGGCGCCCGGTCTTGTTGTGCTCGGACAGGCCTCGGTCACACCTCGACCAGGCCTCGATCAGCCCTGGTCGAGGCCTGAGCGGGCTCGACCGTGCCCGTGGTCGTGCTCCGGCCGAGCCTCGACCAGGGCTCGACCGGACCGGCGGCGCCGGGCCGTCAGCGGGCGCGGCGGGCCAGGCGCTCCGGGTCGAGGATCAGCACGCTCTTGCCCTCCAGGCGGAGCCAACCGCGGTGGGCGAAGTCGGCCAGCGCCTTGTTCACCGTCTCGCGCGACGCGCCCACGAACTGGGCGATCTCCTCCTGCGTCAGGTCGTGCGTGACCCGCAGCAGACCGGCCTCCTGGCTGCCGAAGCGCTGCGCGAGCTGCAACAACGCCTTCGCCACGCGGCCGGGCACGTCGGTGAAGATCAGGTCGGCGAGCATGGAGTTCGTCCGCCGCAGCCTGCGGGCCAACGCCCTCAGCAGCTGCTCGGCGATCTCCGGCCGGTTGGTGATCCACTGCCGCAGTGCGGGGCGGTCCATGCTGACCGCGCGCACTTCGGTCACCGTGGTCGCGGTGGACGTGCGCGGACCGGGGTCGAAGATCGACAGCTCGCCGAACATGTCGGACGGGCCGAAGATCCCCAAGAGGTTCTCCCGTCCGTCCGGGGACTTGCGGCCGATCTTCACCTTGCCGGATTGGATGATGTAGAGCCGGTCGCCCGGCTCGCCCTCCGCGAAGATCACGTGGCCACGCGGGAATTCAACAGATTCCAGCGTCTGCGCCAGTGCCTCCGCTGCGGCCTGTTCAACCCCCTGGAAAATGCCCGCGCGGGCCAGGGTCTCGTCCACCTCGTCCCTCCTGTCGAGACGCGGCGGCATGGTTGAGCGCGTTCCGCCTTCTGGCGGATCAGCGCCTGCCGCCGATCACTGAGTGCAGTCTAAGGGCTGTGGTCGGGATCGCCTTTCGGCACGCCGCCCAACCAGCCCGGACAGCCCGATAAGGCCCGCGGGGGATGACCCCGTGGGCCTGCACGGTCCTAACCCCGGTTAGCGGCGGGTGCGCCGCTGACGCAGGTTCCTGGCACGACCGCCCAGCCTGCGCAGCCGGAACAGTTCCAGCGCGCGGCCGATGCCGTGCCCGTAGAGCGCCCTGACCTCGTCGGGGCGGGCCGACTCCAGGAACTCCTCGACCTCGTCCTCCTGCACGGCCACGTGCCGCAGACGAGCTTCAACGCGCTCCATGAAGAGCGCGAAGAACATGATCACGATCGGAACGGCGATGACGAACCAGGCAGTCATGATGGCTCCGATCCTTGCGCATCCGGTCGAGTGCGCAGTCAAGGGGGGTCACTCTGGCGTGTCGGTTCGCGGTCGATCCAAGGACGTTCGCGGTCGGCCTGTGGTTGCTTGCCCGTGATCGTGGCCGGTCAAACCCGCTCTCGCCCGGCGAGCCGGCGGGGGCCAGTAACCTCGTGCCATGGCGAAGAGCGCGGTGAAGCAGCCGGAGACGAAGCTGGGGCTGGTCCGCCGGGCACGTCGCGTCGTGCGGGTCCTCCACCAGGGTTACCCCGACGCCCACTGCGAGTTGGACTTCGCGGACCCGTTGCAGCTCCTGGTCGCCGTCGTGCTCTCCGCGCAGACCACCGACGTCCGGGTGAACCAGGTCACGCCCGCGCTGTTCCAGCGGTACCGGACGGCCGCCGACTACGCCTCCGCCGACCGGGTCGAGCTGGAGGAGCTGATCAGGCCGACCGGCTTCTACCGCAACAAGGCCACGTCGCTGATGGGCCTCGGCGCGGCGCTCGTCGAGCGGTACGACGGCCGGGTGCCCGGCCGGCTGGAAGACCTCGTGACGCTTCCCGGGGTCGGCCGCAAGACCGCGAACGTGGTGCTGGGCGACGCTTTCGGTGTGCCGGGGATCACGGTCGACACCCACTTCGGCAGGCTGGTCCGCCGGTGGGGCTGGACCACCGAGGAGGACCCGGTCAAGGTCGAGCACGCCATCGGCGCGCTGATCGAGCGCAAGGAGTGGACCTTGCTCTCGCACCGCACGATCTTCCACGGCCGCCGCGTCTGCCACGCCCGCACACCCGCGTGCGGCGCGTGCCTGCTGGCGCCCCTGTGCCCGTCCTACGGCATCGGGCAGGTCGACCCGGTCAAGGCGCAGAAGCTCGTCAAGGGCGAGGAAGCGCCGCACCTGATCGAGCTCGCCGAACGCGTGCGGGCGGGGGAGAGGCTGGCGTGAGCGCCGCGGCGCGGTGGTCCGTCGTCGTCCTGGTGCTGGCGGTGGCGGGTGTGGTCGCGTTGTGGCCCCGCACGCCGGACCCGGTCGGGCAGGGCGCGATACCGACCCGCACCCGGCCCACGGTGGACCTGGACGCCGTGCGCGCCCAGGCCGCGCTCCGGCCGTGCCCGCGGACCCCGCCGGACGTCGCACCCGGGCCGCAGCCGCTGCGCGGTGTCGTGGCGACGTGCCTGGGCGACGGCCGACCGGTCGACGTGGCGTCCACCGTGACCGGTCGGGCTGTGGTGAACTTCTGGGCCACCTGGTGCGTTCCCTGCCAAGAGGAGCTGAAGGTCTTGGAGGCCTACGCGCGGGAGCCCGGCGCGGTACCGGTGATCCCGGTGCTGGTGGAGAGCAAGGAGGCTGACGGTCTGGAGCTGCTGGCGAAACTCGGTGTGCACCTGCCCTCGGTCGTCGACCCGGACGACGGGGTGCGTCGCGCCGTCCGCGTGCCGCGGACGCTGCCGATGAGCTACGTCGTCGGCGCGGACGGCTCGCTGACCCAGGTGACGGAACCCACTGCCTTCACGTCGGTCGATCAGGTGCGCGAGGTGGTCGGATGACCGCCCTGGTCGACCCGGACGACGTCCCCGAGTGGATGAGGGGGCTGGTCAAGGCCACCGCCGGGATCGACGCCCGCGCGTTCACCCGGATCAAGCCGCCGCCCGACGGCTCGGGCCGGCCGGCCGCCGTGCTCATGCTGTTCGGGGAGGGCCCGGACGGTCCGGACGTGCTGCTGCTGCGCCGCGCCGACACCCTCGGCTCGCACCCCGGCCAGGTCGCCTTCCCCGGCGGCGCGGCCGACCCGACCGACGACGGACCGGTGGACACGGCGCTGCGCGAGGCGTTCGAGGAGACCGGCGTGCTGCGCGAGGGCGTGCGGCCGGTCGCCACGCTGCCCCGCCTGCACGTGCCGGTGTCCGGGTTCGTCGTCACGCCGGTGCTGGCGCACTGGGACCTCCCGTCGCCGGTCGCGCCGGTCGACCCGGGCGAGACCGCCGCCGTGGCCAGGGTGCCGATCTCGCACCTGGCGGACCCGGCGAACCGGTTCCGGGTGAGCCACCCGAGCGGCTTCGTCGGTCCGGCGTTCGCCGCGCCGGGGATGCTGGTGTGGGGCTTCACCGCCGGCCTGCTCGACGGCCTGCTCGCGCTGGGCGGGTGGGAACGGCCGTGGGACACCGCCGACGTGCGCGACCTCGACCTGGCCCTGCGAGCGGTGGAGGTGTGAGTGAACTGGGTTGACCTGCTCGTGCTGGCGCTGGCCGCCTTCGCCGCGTTCTCCGGCGCCCGGCAGGGCATGGTCGTGGCGCTGCCCGCGTTCGTCGGCGTGCTCGTGGGCCTGGTGCTCGGCACGCAGCTCGCGCCGCTGGTCGTCGCCCAGTTCGACAACGTGGTGACCAAGGTCGTGTTCGCCGTCGGCATCGTCGTGCTGCTGGTGGCGCTGGGCGAGACCCTGGGCGTGTACGTGGGCCGGGCGATCAAGCCGCGGGTCAACTCAAGCCCGCTGCGCGGCGTGGACAACGCGCTGGGCGCGATCGTGCAGGGCGCGGTGGTGTTCGTGGTGGCGTGGATGATCGCGCTGCCGCTCACCACGGTCGCGGGCCTGCCGTCGCTGGCCAAGTCGCTCAACCAGTCGGTGATCCTGTCCACGGTGGACGACGCCATGCCGCCCGCCGCCCGGAGGTTGGCCGACGACCTGCAGAACCTGTTCGACGTGTCCGGCTTCCCGGCCGCGATGGACCCGTTCAACCGCACGCCGCTGCGCGAGGTGGGTCCGCCGGACCCGGCGCTGGGCGTGAACCCGATCGTGCGGCAGCTGGAGTCCAGCGTGCTGAAGGTGCGCGGGCGCGCGCCGTCGTGCTCGCGTGCGCTCGAAGGGACGGGGTTCGTGATCTCGCCGGAGCGGGTCATGACGAACGCGCACGTCGTCGCGGGCACCACCGACGTGACCGTCGAGGTCGGCGTCGGCCAGTTCGACGCGACGGTCGTGCTCTACGACGCCCAGACCGACATCGCGATCCTCGCCGTGCCGGACCTGGAGGCGACGCCGCTGCAGTTCCGCACCGACGAGATCGAGCCCGGCGAGGACGGGATCGTGCTCGGCTACCCGCTGGACGGCCCGTACAAGGCGTCCGAGGCGCGGGTGCGGGAGCGGATCAAGATGCTGCGCGGCCCGGACATCTACGACGCGCAGACCGTGACGCGGGACGTGTACACGGTCCGGGCGAAGGTGCGCAGCGGCAACTCCGGCGGCCCGTTGGTCGACCCGCAGGGGCGGGTGATGGGCGTGGTGTTCGGCGCGGCCGTGGACGACCAGGAGACCGGTTTCGTGCTGACCGCGACCGAGGTCGCGGACGAGGTGGCGAAGGCGCCGACGCTGGTGCGCCGCGCGTCCACCCAGACCTGCGCGTCCTGACCCCGGCTACACGCCGGCGAGGAACTCGGTGATGAACCGGCTCGTCGTGTGCGGTGCTTCCTGGTGCGGGAAGTGCCCCACCTCGGGCAGCAGCCGGTAGGACGAGCGCGCGCCCGTCCACCGCGCCGATTCCGCCGCGGTGGACGCCAGGACCACGGGGTCGAGCGCGCCGTGGAGCTGGAGCACCGGCACGTCCAGCCGGCGGTCGACCGCCTCGGCGAACCGGCGGCCGTCGCCGCGCAGCTGCGACCGCACCGCCCAGCGGTAGTACTCCATGGAGCTGTGCGCGACGCCCGGCACCTGGAAGGCCTCGCGGCTGCGCCGCACCACCTCGTCGAACTCGGGCGACACCCTCCACTTCGGACCGCCCCACGCGTCGAGCAGCCCGGCGACCGCCGCACCGTCGTCCCTGGTCAGCCACCGCTCCGGGTACACCGGGAGCTGGAAGCGGAGCAGGTGCGCGCTGGCCCGGCCCTGGCGGCGCGGGTGGCGGCGGATCGCCCGGCGCAGCGCCAGCGGGTGCGGCGCGGACACGGCCGTCACCGAGTAGACCAGGCGGGAGTGCATGGCGGCGACCGTCCACGCCAGCATGCCGCCCCACGCGTGGCCGACGAGGTGCGCCCGCGGTTCGCCCAGCGCTTTCACCAGGCCTGCGACGTCACCTGCCAGCGTGAACCCGTCGTACCCGCGCGGTGGCTTGTCCGAGTCGCCGTAGCCGCGCAGGTCCACGGCCACCGCGCGGTAACCCGACTCGGCCAGCGAGACCAACTGGTGCCGCCACGTCCACCAGAACTCCGGGAACCCGTGCAGCAGCAGCACGAGCGGGCCCTCGCCCAGCTCGGCCACGTGCAGGCGGATGCCGTTCGCGGACACGTCGCGGTGCGTCCACGGGCCGGGCACCCGAGAGGTCGACGGGTCCGGTGGCAGCCGCACGGCGCGGCTCAGCGGTCTTCGCCGCGGTGCCGCAGCGCCGCGACGGTGCCCTTGGCGGAGTCGATGGTCCGCCGGGGCGCGCGCAGCTTCTTCACCTTGCGGTAGCCCAGCAGCGCGAACAGCACCGAGGTGACGAGCATCAGCCCGAACACGATGAGGAACGCCGACCACCGGGGCAGCCACACGTCCAGCAGCTCCGCGCCGAAGAAGAACAGGAAGAACGAGCTGAACAGCAGCACCGTCAGCGCGACGATGAAGTAGACGCTGCCCCGCAGGCCCTTCTTGATCTCGCCCGCGACCTCGGACTTGGCGAGCTCGACCTCCGCCCTGACCAACGTGGACAGGTGGGCCGTGGCGTCGCGCACCAGGCCGCCGATGGACGTTTCCTCCGCGATCTTCGCCGCGCTCTCCGCGGTCAACGGGATCGACGGAACAGGTGGCAGTCCGCTGCCGTTGGTGTTCTCCCGAGCGCTGGTCACCGGCTCATCGTGCCATGCACGGCGGGTGGAGGCCGCTCGACCGGCTGATCGACTGCGGTTCAGTCGTCCGAGTCGGCGCGGCGGTGCGCCCGGCTGCGCCGCACCAGCAGCACCGAGGCCAGCAACGACGAGGCCAGCGACGCCACCAGCACCGCCGTCTTCGCCTGTTCGGCCGCGTGCCCTTCCAGCGCCAGGTCTGCGATGAGCAGGCTCACGGTGAACCCGACGCCGCCGAGCATCGCCACCGCCACGATGTCGCGCGGCCCGGCGCCGTTCGGCCACACCGCGGCCTTGAGCAGCACCGCCAGCGCCGACGCGCCCACGATGCCGACCACCTTGCCCACGACCAGCCCCAGCACCACGGCCAGCGCCAACCGGTCGGTGACCAACGCGCCCAGCGCACCGCCGTTCACCGGCACACCGGCGGCGAACAGGGCGAACACCGGCACCGCCACGGCCGCCGACCACGGCTGCAACCGGTGCTCCAGCCGCAGCGCGGGCGCCTCGTGCTCGTAGTGGTCCTTGTGCACGCGGGTCAGCAGGGCCAGCGCGACGCCCGCGATCGTGGCGTGCACACCGGCCGCGTGCACGGCGGCCCACGTGCCGACCGCGATCGGCACGTACAGCCAGGGCGTCGTCACGCGCCGGTGCTGGAGGAACGCGTACAGCGCCAGCAGCACGACCGCGGCCCCCGCCGCGAGGAGGTTGAAGGACGTGGTGAACAGCACCGCGATGAGCAGGATGGCGCCCAGGTCGTCCACCACGGCCAGGCTGAGCAGGAACAACCGCAGGCTGTTCGGCAGGCCCGACGCGGTGATCGCCAGCACGCCCAGCGCGAACGCGATGTCCGTGGCCACCGGGATCGCCCACGCCCGCTCGATCCCCGGCTCACCCCAGCCGACGCCCAGCGCGATCAGCGCGGGCACCACCATGCCGCCGACCGCGGCCACGACCGGCAGGATCGCCGCCTTGAAGTCGTTCAGCTCCCCGATGACGAGCTCGCGCTTGAGCTCCAGCCCCGCGACGAAGAAGAAGATCGCCAGCAGGCCGTCCTTGGCCCAGTCCTCGAGGCTCAGGCTCAGGTGCAGCGACTCCGGGCCGAGGTGCAGGTCGCGCAGCGCCGTGTAGGAGCCGGACACCGGCGAGTTCGCCCAGATCAGGGCGACGGCGGTGGCGGCGAGCAGGATCAGGCCGCCGAAGGTCTCGGTCCGCAGGTAGCGGGCGAACTCGGCGGCGGCGCCGCGCCTGTCGTGCGTGCGCCTGTCGTTCGCGCGCTTGTCGTTCGCGCGCTTGTCGTTCAAGATCGACTCCGGTGCGTCGGGTACGGCTCATCCTCGTGCCGACCAGACTTCCCGGCTCACCGGGAGCAACCCTAACCCGCGCGGGTGCCCGCCGACGAACGGCGAGCACCCGCACCGACGTGCTCAGTCCTCCGAGGCGCCCGACTTCAGGCCGCTGGAGATGAGGTCCATCACGGACGAGTCCGCGAGCGTGGTCACGTCACCGACCTGCCGGTTCTCCGCCACGTCGCGCAGCAGCCGGCGCATGATCTTGCCCGAGCGCGTCTTCGGCAGCTCCGGCACGACCATGATCTGCCGCGGCTTCGCGATCGGGCCGATCTCCTTGGCCACGTGGTCGCGCAGCGCCTTGATCGCCTCCGCGCCGTCGGAGCCCTCGGCCACGCCGCCGCGCAGGATGACGAACGCCACGATGCCCTGGCCCGTGGTCGGGTCGGTCGCGCCGACCACCGCCGCCTCGGCCACCGTCGGGTGCGACACCAGCGCCGACTCGACCTCGGTGGTGGAGATGCGGTGCCCGGACACGTTCATCACGTCGTCCACGCGGCCCAGCAGCCAGATGTCGCCGTCGGCGTCGTACTTCGCGCCGTCACCGGCGAAGTAGTAGCCCTGCTCCGCGAACCGGGACCAGTACGTGTCGCGGTAGCGCTCCTCGTCGCCCCAGATGCCGCGCAGCATCCCCGGCCACGGCTGGTCGAGCACCAGGTAACCGCCGCCGCCCTTGGCGACCTCGTTGCCCTGGTCGTCCACGACCTTCGCGCCGATGCCGGGCAGCGGGCGCTGCGCCGAACCCGGCTTGGTCGACGTCGCGCCGGGCAGCGGGGAGATCATGATCGAGCCGGTCTCGGTCTGCCACCACGTGTCCACGACGGGCGTCTTGCCCGCGCCGATGGTCTCCCGGTACCAGATCCACGCCTCCGGGTTGATCGGCTCGCCGACGCTGCCCAGCACGCGCAGCGACGACAGGTCGTACTTGGCCGGGATGTCGGCGCCCCACTTCATGAAAGTGCGGATCAGCGTCGGCGCGGTGTAGTAGATCGACACGCCGTACTTCTGCACGATCTCCCAGTGGCGGCCCTCGTGCGGGGTGTTGGGCGTGCCCTCGTAGACGACCTGCGTGACGCGGTTGGACAGCGGGCCGTACACGATGTAGCTGTGGCCGGTGACCCAGCCGATGTCGGCGGTGCACCAGTAGACGTCGGTGTCCGGCTTGAGGTCGAACACGTTGTAGTGCGTGTACGACGCCTGCGTCAGGTAGCCGCCCGACGTGTGCAGGATCCCCTTGGGACGGCCCGTGGTGCCCGAGGTGTAGAGGATGAACAGCGGGTGCTCGGAGTCGAACGCCTCCGGCGTGTGCTGGTCGGACTGGCGGTCGACCACGTCGTGCCACCACACGTCGCGGCCCTCGGTCCACTGCACGTCGGTGTTCGTGCGCTTGACGACGAGCACGTGCTCGACGCTCGCCGCGTTCGCCACGGCCTCGTCCACGGCGGGCTTGAGCGCCGCCGGGTTGCCGCGCCGGTACTGGCCGTCGGTGGTGATCACCAGCTTGGCCTGCGAGTCCTCGATGCGGGTGCGCAGCGCCTCGGCGGAGAAGCCGCCGAACACCACGCTGTGCATCGCGCCGAGGCGGGCGCAGGCGAGCATGGCGAAGATCGCCTCGGGGACCATCGGCATGTAGATGGCGACCCGGTCCTCCGCGCCGACGCCCAGCTCGACCAGCGCGTTCGCGGCCTTGGAGACCTCGCGCTGGAGGTCGGCGTAGGTGATGGCGCGGCTGTCGCCGGGCTCGCCCTCCCAGTGGATCGCGACCTGGTCGCCGTGGCCGGACTCGACGTGCCGGTCGACGCAGTTGTAGGCGACGTTGAGCTTGCCGCCGACGAACCACTTGGCGAACGGGGCGTTCGACCAGTCGAGGACGCGGTCCCACTTGGTGTCCCAGGACAGCCGCTCGGCCTGCGCCGCCCAGAACGCCTCGCGGTCGGAGTCCGCCTCCTCGTACAGCGCGGCGGTGGCGTTGGCCTGCGCGGCGAACTCGTCGCTCGGCGGGAACTTCCTGTTCTCGGTCGACAGGTTGTCCAGGGCGACTTGCGGCTCTGTCATGGCGGGCGGACCTCCTGAATCCGTGGGGATGCGCACTGACCGTAGTGCGATTCAGCTCACTGCGCACCCAAAAGGTTCAGACCAATTTCGTGGCGGTTTCGAAACGCGTGGGTAACTGTGTAACCCGGTGCGGCGCCCGTGACCACCGCGATTCCGCCGAACGACACCTAGGTTGCGACCAGCGGCACCCGTCGTGACTCCTGTCACGTCGTGAGCCTGGCCTTCAGCTCCGGCCACTCGGACGCGGTCATCGAGTAGACCACCGTGTCGCGCAACGTGCCGTCCGGCCTGATGCGGTGCACGCGGAGCACGCCCTCCCTGGTCGCACCGAGGCGTTCGATGGCCCGCTGCGAGCGTTCGTTGCGCAGGTCGGTGTGCCAGCCGACGCGCAGCGCGCCCAGGTCCTCGAAGGCGTGCCGGAGGAGGAGGAACTTGGCGTTGGTGTTGAGGGCCGTGCGCTGCCAGCGCGTGCCGATCCAGGTGTGCCCGATGTAGAGGCCGCGGTGCTTCGGGTCGACCTCGTAGTACGACGTGGTGCCGGCGACCTCGTTCGTCCGCGGGTCGATCTGCGCCCACGCCAGGCGGTTCGGGTCGGCCAGGCTCCGCTCGACGTACGCGCGGGTGTCCTCGACGGTGATCGGTTGCGGGGTGCTCAGCCACGTCCAGACATCGGGGTCCTTGCCCGCCGCGTGCAGGCCCTCGGCGTGCTCGGTGCCCAGCGGTTCGAGGCGGACGTGGTCACCGATGAGGACGGGACGGTCGTACCAGTTCATGCCCCGGACGCTACCTCCGGCCAGTGGCTACTTCATAGTGCCATTTCCAGTACTTTCAGGAAGGCCACTTACCGACGGGTAGTGTGCTCCGGCGTGACCGATCCGCTTGCTCCGCTGCTGGACCTGCCCGGTGTGGCCGACGCCGTCGCCGCGGCGCGTGACGCCGTGTTCGGGGTGCACCGGCACCGGGTGAACCTGCGCGGCTGGGCGACCACCGCGGCCGAGGCGTCCGTGCGCGCCGCCCGTGCGTCCGCGGCGTTGGACGGCGGGCCGACCACCATCCCGTCCGACGGCGCCGTGACCGACCCCGTGCTGGCGGGGGCGTTGCGGGTGGCCGAGTCGCTGGGCGTGGTGTTCCCGACGTGGCAGCGGGCGCCGTTGCAGGCGTTGGCGCGGCTGCACGTGCTGGCGGCGGCGGACCTCGGCGGCGAGCTGGGCCGGCCGCGTCCGGCGCCGGGGGTGTCCGAGCGCCTGGACCTGCTCGCCCAGTTGGTGACCGGCGGGACGTCCGTGCCCGGTCCCCTGCTGGTGGCCGTGGTGCACGGTGAGCTGATGTCGTTGGCGCCGTTCGACACGGCCAACGGCGTGGTGGCCCGTGCGGCGTCCCGGCTGGCGTCCATCGCCACCGGTCTGGACCCGAAGTCGTTGGGCGTGCCGGAGGTGCTGTGCCTGCGGCGTCAGGACGACTACGCCTCGGCCCTGCACGGCTTCTCCACCGGCGACCCCGAGGGCGTCACGCGCTGGGTGCTGTTCTGGTGCGAGGCCCTGGAGGCCGGCGCCCGCGAGGCCCGCGGCATCGCCGACGCCGCCTCCACCTGACCCCGCAAGTCCTACCTCCAGACCTCGCGTGTCCTACGTTGAGGTCACCCGTGTCCTACGTTCAGGACACCCGAGTTGAACGCTCAGGACGGTCGGGCCTGTTCTGAGCGTTCAACTCGGGGTACGCGAACGTAGGACACGCGCGTTCTGGAGGTAGGACACGCGAGCTGTGGAGGTAGGACTCTCGGCGGTCAGAGGAGTTCTTTCAGGGTGGCGGCGGCGCGGTCGGCGTCGTCGAACGTGTTGTAGAGCGGGGCGAAGCCGAAGCGGAGCACGTCGGGCGGGCGGTGGTCCCCGATCACCTGGCGCTCGACCAGCTGGTCCATCAGCCGGGAGGCCTCGGGGTGCCGCAGCGAGACCTGGTGGCCGCGCCACTCGTCGGCGGGGGTGATGACCTCGATGTCCGGCAGCCCCTCGACCAGGGAGCGAAAGTACGCCGTCAGAGCCAGGCCCTTGGCGCGCACGTCCTTGAGGTCCACGTGGTCCCAGACGTCCAGGGCGGCGTCCAGCGCGAGCAGCGAGATGATGTCCGGCGTGCCCACGCGGGCGCGGGAGACGCCGGGGTCGGGCGTGTACTCCGACGACATCGCGAACGGCACCGCGTGACCCGTCCACCCGGTCAACGGCTGCTCGAACGCGTGCTGCGCGGCCTTGGGCACGTAGAGGAACGCGGGCGAGCCCGGCCCACCGTTGAGGAACTTGTACGTGCAGCCCACGGCGAGGTCGACGCCCAGCTCGTCCAGCTCGATCGGCAGCACGCCGACGCTGTGGCACAGGTCCCACACGACCTTCGCTCCCACGGCGTGCGCCTGCCGGGTCAGCTCCGCCATGTCCAGCAGCCGACCCGTGCGGTAGTCGACGTGGTTGAGCAGCACGACCGCCGTGGTGTCGCGCAGGTCCAGCTCGTCGGCCGGCGCCGCCCGCAGCGCCAGGCCCGTCAGCTCCGCCACGGACCGCGCGATGTACCCGTCGGCCGGGAACGTCCCGGCGTCCACCACGATCTCGGTGCGGTCGGTGTTGCGCACCGCCGCCATCAGCGCCTTGAACAGGTTCACGCTGGTCGAGTCCGCGACCACGACCTGCCCCGGCTTCGCGCCGACGAGCCGCCCGATCCGGTTGCCGACCCGTTCCGGCGCCTCCCACCACCCGTCCGACCAGCTGCGGATGAGCCGGCGGCCCCACTGGTTGCGCACCACGTCCTGCACCCGCTCGGCGACGACCTTCGGCGGTGCCCCGAGCGAGTTCCCGTCCAGGTACACCACGTCGTCGTCGAGGTCGAACAGTTCGCGGACGTGCGCCAACGGGTCGGTCATGTGGCTCATACGTAGCTCCTGGCCGTCCAGAGTTCGGGGAAGACGGAGCGTTGCGTGCGCTTCTCCAACCACGCAACCCCCGCGGAGCCACCGGTGCCGGTCTTCGCGCCCATCGAACGACGGGTGGCGAGCAGGTGGTCGTAGCGCCAGCGGGCGAACTCCTCCGCGATGTCGGTCAGCGCCTCGCCCAGTTCGAGCAGGTCGCGCGACCCGCCGCGGTAGATGTCGGCCCACACGGCCTCGACCTCGGGACTCGGCTCGTACGGCTGGCTGACGTCCCGTTCGAGCACGTCCTCGGGGATCGGCAGGCCCTGGCGGTGCAGGGCGGCGAGCACGTCGTCGTACAGGCTCGGCTCGTTGAGCAGCGCTTCGAGCGCTTCGTGCTGCCGCGGCACGGCGCGGTGCGGCACGAGCATCGACCGGGACTTCTCCCCGAGCAGGAACTCCACCTCGCGGTACCGGCCGGACTGGAAGCCGGAACCCTCACCGAGCGCGTCGCGGAACGAGTTGAACTCGGCGGGCGTCATCCGGGCGATCGGCCGCCACGCCGCGTTGAGCGCCTGCATGTGCAGTTCGCTGCGGCGCAGCGTGCGCACCGCGGCACGCAGGTCGTCGGCGCGCAGCTCCTTCTTGGCCTGCCGCCACTCGAAGCACAGCAGGCCGAAGTACAGCTCCATGACCTGCGTGATTACCAGGAACGACATCTCACGCGGGTCCTCGGACCACTGCTGTTGCAGGGTGTGCAGCACGGAGGCGTGCACGTAGTCCTCGTAGGGCGTCGTGCCGCCGAAGTCGAGCTTGGGTGCGACCGGACAAGTCATGACACCCATGATGGCGTCGCGTTCGGGTGATCTGAAGGGGCGCCGGACGCTCTTCGTGGCAGAAGTTCTTATGAACGAAAGGCGTTCCGCCCGAGTAGCTTTGCGGTCGTGAGCATCGAACTGGACAGCGTCGATCGGGGCCTGTTGGAGGCCCTCCAGGAGGACGCGCGGCTGTCGTACAACGAGCTGGCGCGGCGCGTGCACGTGTCGCCGCCGACGGTCGCGCAACGCGTGCGGCGGCTGGAGAACGCGGGCGTCATCACGGGGTACCGCGCGACCGTGGACCCGACGGCGGTGGGCCGGTCGGTGATCGCCCTGGTGCGGATGAAGTGCTACGGACCGCGTTGCATCACCGTGCAC
Organism: Actinosynnema sp. NPDC023658; assembly: GCF_040639995.1. Classification (NCBI taxonomy): domain Bacteria; kingdom Bacillati; phylum Actinomycetota; class Actinomycetes; order Pseudonocardiales; family Pseudonocardiaceae; genus Actinosynnema; species Actinosynnema sp. NPDC023658. The sequence goes on from NZ_JBFAAX010000014.1 coordinate 29,844, forward strand.
CCGGAGCTGCTCGACGACTGCCCCGAGGTGGTGGAGGTCGTGCGGCTGACCGGCGACATCTGCTCGGTGGTGAAGGTCGTGACCACGTCGGTCAGCGAGCTGGAGCGGTTGCTGGTGCGGCTGGGCGGCTACGGCGAGACGTCCAGCGCGATGGTGCTGTCGACGCCTATCCCGTGGCGCCCGGTGCCAGCTGGCTGAGCGCCATCCGGACGTGCCCCTGGGTGCGTTCCAACGCCTCCGCGGCGCGCGCTGCGGGCACGCCGGCCAGCAGGTGCACCAGGGCCACCTTCAGGTCGCCGCCCGCGTCGGCCAACGCCGTCGTGCACTCCTGCTCGCCCAGGCCCGTCGCCTCGCGCAGGATGCGCACCGTGCGGCCCCGCAGCTTGGCGTTGGTGGCGCGCATCGACACCATCAGGTTCGAGTACGTGCGGCCGAGCCGGACCATCACGGCGGTGGAGAACGACGTCAGCAGCAGCTTCTGCGACGTGCCGGCCTTCATCCGGGTGGACCCCGCGATCGCCTCCGGCCCGGTGTCGACCTGGATCAGCACGTCCACCTCGACCGGCGGTGGCGTGGTCGGGTTGTTCGACACCAGCACGGTGTGCGCGCCCATCGCGCGCGCCTCCTCCAGCGCCGCCATGACGAACGGCGTGCGGCCGGACGCCGTGACGCCGACCACCAGGTCGCCCGCCGCCGCGTGGGCGCGGATCTCGGCGGCGCCGTCGGACGCCTGGTCCTCCACGTCCTCCACCGCGTTGACCAGCGCGTCCCGCCCGCCCGCGTGGTGGGCGACGAACCAGTCCGGCGGCGTGTTGAACGTCGGCACCAGCTCGGCCGCGTCCAGCGTGGCCAACCTGCCCGACGTGCCCGCGCCGACGTAGTGCACCCGGCCACCGGCGCGCAGCGCGCCCACCGCGAGGTCCGCGGCGCGCGCCAGCTCGGGCAGCACGGCGGCCACGGCGTCGGGGACCAGGTGGTCCTCGGTGTTGATCAGGCGGAGCACGTCCAGCGTGGAGAGCCGGTCGATGTCCTGCGTCCGCGGGTTCCTGGCCTCGGTGGGGGAGTCGACGCGGACCGCGACACCGTCCCGGGGCGGCGTCATTTACCGGGCTCCCGACGTCGGCGGCCATCCGGTCGGGCGCCCAGGCGGTGCCCGGACACCGCGTCGTACGTCGCTTCGAGGGCGGTCTTGGCGCTGTCCACGTGCCGCTGGGCGACCCCGATGAACAGGCAGTCGATGATCGTGAGCTGGGCGATCCGGCTGGCCATCGCGCCCGAGCGGAACGTGGTCTCGCGCGCCGCCGTGGTCAGCACGTGGTCCGCGACCTCGCTGATCGGTGAGCGCGGGAAGTTCGTCAGCGCCACCGTGGTCGCGCCGTGGTCCTTGGCCACTCGCAACGCCTCCACGGTTTCGGAGGTGGACCCGGTGTGCGATATCCCGACCGCGACGTCCGCCTCCGTGAGCACGGCGGCGGACGTGAGCGCGATGTGCGTGTCGTTCCAGGCGAAGCAGGTCCGCCCGATCCGGTGCAGCTTCTGCTGGAGGTCGAACGCCACGAACGCGCTCGCCCCGAACCCGTACACGTCCACCCGGCCCGCGCCCGCGACCGCCTCGACGACCGCTTCGAGCGTCTCGACGTTCAGCTGCTCGGCGGTCTCCTCGACCGCCCGCGCGTCCGCGAACGCCACCTTGCCCACCACCTGTCGCAGGTCGTCGGCCAGCCCGATGTCGCCGCCGAGGTCCCGGTCGGTGCGCATGGACGTCCGGGCCGTGTCGGCGGCCAGCGCTATGCGCAGCTCCGGGTAGCCGCCGACGCCGATGGCCTTGCAGAACCGGGTCACCGTGGTCTCGCTGGTGCCCGCGGCCTCGGCCACCTCGGTGATGCTGCGGTGTGCGACGGTCGCCGGGTTGTCCAGCACGACCTTGGCGACCCGCTGCTCGGCCCGGGCCAGACCCGGCAGGAGCGAACGGATCTTCACCAGGGGACTGGAGTCGGCGGTACTTTCGGTGGACACGTGGGAAACTTACTAACCGCCCAACGTACGGTCAACGCGGGGTGGGGGTAACTCACCCCAACCGTGACCCAAACTCACCGCTTGGCGGGATCGCGCGGACTCATGGTCACTAACGGTTCGCGGACCGCCACCCTTCGGGGTGCATACCCTCCTGATCGTGTTCCGCGTTGAGGGCGACGCCCCGCTCGTCGGTGACCATCACCGAGTCGACGTACACACCGCGCCCGCCGTAGCCCGAGCCCCGCACGTACCGCCAGCGGAACTGCGTCGCGGACGCCGTCGAGACCTCGACCTTCTGCCAGCGCCGCAGCCCGTACCCGGCGAGCACGTGGACCTCGCGCCACGTCGAGCCGTCATTGGTCGCCTCGACCACCACCTTGTCCGCCGGGTCGAGGTCGACGAACGCCCAGAACGACAACCGCTGCTGCGCCGAGCGCTGCGGCAGGTCACGCGTGGTCAACGTGCCGCCGTCGGTCTCCGGCGTCCACGCCGTGCCGTGCCGTGGCTTCACCGCCAACGCCTGCGCCAGGCCGTTGGCCGCCGCGCGCCGGGCCGGGTTGATGGAGCCCCAGTTCCGGCTCGGGTGCACGCGGTTGGTCAGCAGGATCGCGATCGACCGCGACAGCGGGTCCAGCACCAGCGTGGTGCCCGTGTACCCGGTGTGCCCGGCGGCCCTGGGCGACGTCAGCGCGCCCATGTACCAGCGCTGGTCCAGCTCGAAGCCCAGCCCGTGCGAGTTGCCGGGGAACTGCTGGTTGAAGTCGGTGAGCATCAGCTCGACGGTCTCCGGGCGCAGGATCCGGCCGTCCGCGTACCTGCCGCCGTTGAGGATCGTCTGGCCGAGCACGGCCAGCTCGCGCGCCGTGGAGAACACGCCCGCGTGGCCCGCGACCCCGCCCAGCGACCAGGAGTTCTCGTCGTGCACGGTGCCGCGGATGATGCCGCGACCCGCCTGGTACTCGGTGGCCGCGATCCGGTCCAGCTTGGCGGCCGGCGGGTTGTAGCCGGTGTCCTGCAGACCCAGCGGGCGGGTGATGTCGTCGCGGACCAGCTCGTCCAGCTTCTTGCCCGACCACTTCTCGGCCAGCAGGCCCAGCGTGATCAGGTTCAGGTCGGAGTACAGGTAGGTGGTGCCGGGCGGGCTGCTGGGCTTGGTGTCCATCACGGCCTTGATCCGGGACGGGACGTCCGGGTACTGCGACCACAGCGGCAGCCACGCGACCAGGCCCGACGTGTGCGTCAGCAGCTGCCGGACGGTGATCGACTCCTTGCCGTTGACGCCGAACTCCGGCAGGTGGCGGGCCACCGGGTCGTCCAGCCCGAACCGGCCGAGTTCGTACTGCCGCATCACCACGACCGAGGTGAACAGCTTGGAGATGGACGCCAGGTCGAAGATCGTGTCCTGGGTCATCGGCACCCGTTGCGCCTCGGGCAGCTCGGTGCCCGCGGCGTCGGAGTAGCGGACCGCCCAGCCCGTCGGCTCGTGGGTGACCACGACGCCGTCGTGCGCGAACAGCGTGACGGCGCCCGCGTACAGCGGGTGGCCGGTCGCGTCCGGCACGGTGTAGCGCTCGATCTGCGCCAGCGCGGCGTCGATCGGAGCCGGGTCGAGTCCCACGCGCTCCGGGGTACCCGTTCGGAGCACGCTGTCCGACCAGCCTTCGCGCGGCTGGTCGAAGCGGGCCTCGTGGCCGGTGGCCTGCGCCGGCAGGGTGACGGCCGTGAGCAGGGTGGTCGCGATCAGCAGGGCAGGGATGCGCATCGCTGTCTCCATCTACCGGTAGCGCAGGTACGGCCGGCGGGTGCGTTCGAACGCGGCCAGCTCCTCCGCCCAGGCGCCGACCACCTCGTCGGTGCCCGCGCCCGCGTCGACCATGCGGCGCAGCCGGTCGGAGCCGCTGAGGTTGTCGATGTAGTGGTCGGGCCGCCACGCGAAGGCCTCGGGGTAGCGGGCCTTCGCGGTGACGATCATGGCGACCGCGGTGCGGGGCGCGTCGAACGCGTGCGGGTCGGTGAGGTGCAGGGCGACACCGCCGCACAGCTTGTTGGCGAACTTGTTGAACGTGGGCGTGAAGTAGGTCTCGCGGAACCGGACGCCGGGCAGCGCCAGCGCGTTGAGGTCCTCGGCCCACCGCCAGTCCAGGCCCGGTGCGCCGATGGTCTCGAACGGGCGGGTGGTGCCGCGGCCCTCGGAGAACACCAGGCCCTCGAACAGGCACGTGCCGCCGTACACCAGCGCCGTGTCCTGCGTGGGCACGTTCGGGCTCGGCGCGATCCAGGGCAGGTCGGTGCTCAGGTCGTCCCGCTTCCAGCCCTGGACGTCGACCACCTCCAGGCTCGACACCCGGCCCCCGTCGGCGGGCAGGAACTCGGCGTCGAACAGGCGGGCCAGTTCACCGACCGTCATGCCGTGCTGCTGGACCACGGGTTTGCGGCCGACCCCGGTGGCGTAGGCCGGGTCGAGCTGCGGGCCGCGGGCCGTGCCGCCAACCGGGTTCGGGCGGTCGAGCACGACGAACCGCGCGCCGGTCGCCGCGGCGGCCTGCATGGCCGTGTACATGGTCCAGATGTAGGTGTAGAACCGCGCGCCGACGTCGGCGATGTCGAACACGAGCGTGTCGACACCCGCCTTGGCGACCATGCCGGCGAGCTTGGTGGCGTTCGCGCCGTAGGCGTCGTAGACGGGGATGCCGGTGCGCGGGTCGAGGTAGTCGCCCTCCGAACCGCCCGCCTGGGCCGTGCCGCGGAAGCCGTGCTCGGGGCCGAACGCGGCCTGCGGCTTCAGCCCGGCCGCCACCATCGAGTCGACGATGTGGGTCTGGTCGCGCAGCACGCCCGTCGGGTTGGTGACCACACCGACCTTGCGCCCCGCGAACCGCCTCCAGCCGTCCTCGGCCAGTTGCTCGGCGCCGGTCTTCACCGGGCGCCGGCGGTCCGGGTGCTGCCGCTCGGCGCCGGCGTCGTCCGTGCTGCCGGGGTTCCCGGTGCTGCCGGCGTTGTCGGCGCCGAGGGCGCCGAGCGCGGGGACGGCGAGCGCGCCGGCCGCGAGGAAGTGCCTGCGGTCCATCGCGGTCACCAGCTCACGCCGTGGCCGAACGGGTACGGCGTCGGTCCGGGCACCGCGACCGGCAGCTTGCCCGTCGGGACCACCTCGCCGGTGATCACCCTGGTCAGCGCCTCCATCGACACCGCGCCGTAGGAGTAGGTCGCCAGCCACGTCGGCGCGGCCGTGTACGCCACGTCGTACGGGTTCTGCACGGCGACCGCGACGACCGGTTTGCCGGTGGCCAGCAGGCTCGTCAGCAGGTTCTGCTGGGCGGCCTGGCGGGACAGCGCGTTGGTGAGCACGACGACCACGTCGGCGTTGGCCGCGGCTTGGACGGCGGCGGTGACCTGCGCCTGCGTCGGCGTGCTGCCGGTGGGCAGCGCGGTGCCGCCGAGGTAGCCCGCCAGGGTGCGCGTCGTCGTCTCGCCCCACCCGATGACCAGCGCGGCGGTGGGCCTGGTCCGCAGCGGCAGGACGCCCGCGTCGTTGCGCACGGCCGTGATGGTGCGGTCGGTGATCCGGCGGGCGGCGTCGAGGTGCTCGGCCGGGCCGACCGCCGCGTCGACCGCGTCCACGTCCACCGGGGGTGCGGTGAGCGCGCCGCGCAGGAACTTCATCCGCAGCACCCGCAGCACGCTGCGGTCGATGCGCTGCTCGGTCAGCTCGCCGCTGCGCACCGCCGCCACGACGCTGTCGACGGCCAGCTCCAGGTTCACCGGCATGAGCAGCTGGTCGACGCCCGCCTTCAGGGCCAGCACGGGGATCTCGGCGTCGCTGTGCAGCTGCCGCACGCCCGCCATGGCCAGCGAGTCGGTGATGACCACGCCGTCGTAGCCGAGGTTCCGGCGCAGCAGGTCGAGGGCCGGCTTGGACAACGTCGCGGGCTCGCCCGACGGGTCGATCCGCGGCATCCGGATGTGCGCGGTCATGATCGAGTCGACGCCTGCGGCGACGGCCGCCCGGAACGGCGGGGCGTCCACCTCGCTCCACTCCGCCTCGGTGCGGTCGACCGTCGGCAGCGTGGTGTGGCTGTCCTCGCCGGTGTCGCCGTGGCCGGGGAAGTGCTTGGCGGTCGCGCTGACCGCCGTCCGGGACAGGAAGCGCCCCTGGTAGCCGCGGACCTGGGCGGCGGTCATCTCGGCCGCCAGGGCCGGGTCGCCGGAGTAGGACCGCACGCCGATCACCGGGTTCGCCGGGTTCGAGTTGACGTCCGCGTCCGGCGCGAAGTCCTGCGTGATGCCCATGGCGCGCAGCTCGGTCGCGGTGATCCGGGCGGCCTGCTCGGCGGCCTCGGTGCTGCGGCCGGCGCCCAGCGCCATGTTGCCGGGGAACTGGGTGGCGGGCGCACCGATGCGGGTGACGATGCCCATCTCCTGGTCGGTGGAGATGGACAGCGGGATGCGGCTCGCCCGTTGCAGGCCGTTGGAGAGGGCGGCGATCTGGCGCGGGGTGTCGATGTTGTCGTAGCTGGAGTTGTTGAAGTAGATGACCCCGCCCGGCTGGAACTTCGCCACCACCTCCGCCGGCGTGCCGACGCCGAAGTCGCGCAGGTTGCCCGGGTGCTGCTCGTCGGCGGCCTGGCCGTGCACGTAGGTGACGAAGAGCTGGCCGACCTTCTGCTCCAGCGACATGCCGCGCACCATCGCGTTCACGCGCTGCGCCTGGTCGGGCCCGACGTCGACCGTCGGCGGCGGTGCGGCCGACACGGCCGGTACTGCGGTCACTGCGGAAGCCGCGGCCATGGCGACGACGGCGAGGAGCGGACGGAGCACTGCGGCCTCCTCACTGGGAATCTTCCACCACTAAGTGGTGCGTTTGGCAAGTTACCCACGTCACAGAGGCGGGTCAACGGGTTGCTCTGCGTGGCCATCGCATTGTGCGCGGAGGGGCACCGACAAAATCGGTGGTTTGGCGCGTCACTCGTTCGGGCACTAGTTCGGCGAGTCGCGCTTTCGGGGCAGGAGGCAGTGGCCGCAGAAAGACGGTGGGGCCCCTCGTGAGGGGCCCCACCGTCGTCAGCGCGGGCTTCTGAGTTACCAAGCGTGCAACTCGTGTCGTACCAACCTGGCCTCGGCGTCCGGCGTCCCGGTACGCAGGCCCTAGACGACAAGCCTCCCGCGGCGTGCTGCGCGTGGGTGTCTCGAAGTCCGCGCACGGAGCTCTGCCGGGGTGGACGGTGCTTCTCTTCTGCTCCGTCCCTGGCCGACCCGAGGTCCGCACCTTCATTTGTAGTGCGTGTCCGGCGTCACAGCAAGGGCTCGATGGGGTGCACCGGTCAAGCGACGTTCAGTAGCGGAAAGGCTTTCGTGACAGTGATTCCGCGGTCCGCGGGGCCCCTGGTACCGCTGACCGGGGCACGGCCGGGTGAACTAGTTCCGGCGACGCCTGCGCAGGCCGTACCAAGCCACGCCCGCGGCCGTCGCGGCGCCCAACCCGATCGCGGTCACGGCGACCGCCGTGCCCGAGGGGCGGGGGATGCGCCCGCGCAGTGACACGGGGTCGGAGAACGTCAGCACCGCCCAGCCGCGCTGTGCCGCGATCCGGCGCAGCGCGCGGTCCGGGTTCACGACGGTCGGGTGACCGACGGCCTCCAGCAGCGGCAGGTCGGTGATGGAGTCGGAGTAGGCGTAGCACCGGCTCAGGTCGTAGTCGTGCTGCTCCGCGAGCTGCTTGGCGGCGATCGCCTTGTTCTCGCCCGCGCAGTAGAAGTCGACCTCGCCCGAGTAGCGGCCGCCCGTGACGACCATCCGGGTGCCGACGCTGTGCGTCGCGCCGACCATGGTGGCGATGGGCGCGACGAGCTCCTCGCCCGAAGCGGACACGACGACCACGTCGTGTCCCTCGCCCTTGTGGTCGGTGATGAGTTGCGTGGCCTCCTTGTAGACCAGGGGGTCGACGATGTCGTGCAAGGTCTCGTCGACGATCGAGCGGACCTGCTCGACGTCCCAGCCCTCGCAGAGCGCGGTGATGTGCGAGCGCATCCGGTCCATCTGGTCGGCGTCCGCGCCGGCCAGCATGAAGACGAACTGCGCGTAGGCGCTCTTGAGCACCGCACGCCGGTTGATCAGGCCTTCTTGGAAGAACGGCCGGCTGAACGCCAGCGTGCTCGACTTGGCGATGACCGTCTTGTCCAGGTCGAAGAACGCGGCGACTCGACTGCCTTCGGTGGCGTGCTCGGTCACCGCTCAAGCTTAGGCGCGGTCGGCGGGGCCGGCTGCCGGTCTAGTTCGCGAGTTTACGAACTGGATGTGCGGTTCGCGAAATTTCCGCGTCCCTCTAACGGAAGACACGCATGACCCTGTCCCGTGGGGATACAGTAGACGGGTCCGGCTTGACCGGACGGGTTCAGTCCGACCCCCCGGGACTGAACCAATGACGACCCCCGTCCCTCCCCCCTGGCGGGGGTCGTCCCATGTCCGGGGTCGGTTTCCCGGACCCGCCGCGCTGGACCTCGGCGGCCTCCCGGACCTCCTTGCATCAGCCCCCGATCCTCTGTCGCGCCACGCGTGACGGCGGTCGTGCGCCGGCTCGTGGCACCCCGAGTTGTCCACAGCCCTCGCGGTTGTCCACATGTTGATCATGCCTCGTTGTGTCCTTCCTCACCGCTCGCCACCGTGGAACCCGCAGATCCACGAGCGGAACGGGGAGGGCGAAGTGAAGCGACCGGTGGCCTTGGTGACCGATGCGGAACTGGTGGACGAGGTGCTGCACGCGGCGGCGGTCGTCGGCTGCGAGGTGGAGCGCGTGGCGGACGTGACGGCGTTGCGCGGCCGTTGGCACGGTGCGGCGGCGGTGGTGCTGGACGAGGGGGCCGTGGTCGAGTGCGCGGCCGGTGGTTTCCCGCGCAGAACCGGGGTCCACGTCGTCGGCACCGGTCCGCCGGGCGAGTCGGTGTGGCGGCGTGCGCTGGAGCTGGGCGCGGAGCAGGTGTTGGAGCTGCCCGCCGACCAGGAGCGGTTGCGCGCGGTGCTGGCCGACGCCGCCGAGGGCGGGCCGGTCGGTGAGGGCCGGGTGCTCGCGGTCCTGGGTGCTCGCGGTGGGGCCGGGGCGTCGGTCCTGGTGGTCGCGGTGGGCCAGGCGGTGATGTCCGCCGGTGGCCATGCGCTCCTGGTCGACTGCGACCCGTTGGGCGGAGGCCTGGACCTGACGTTGGGCGCGGAACGGCAGGAGGGCCTGCGGTGGCCCACGTTGCGGTTGACGGGTGGTCGGGTGCCGGCTGCGGCCCTGCGTTCGGCGTTGCCCGGGCGTTCCGGCGGGCGTGGCGGTCTCACCGTGCTGTCGTGCGGTCGCACGGGTCCCGGTCCGGAGCCGGACGCCGTGGTGGCGGTGGTGGAGGCGGGCAGGCGAGCCGGTGGCACGGTCGTGTGCGACGTGCCGCGCCAGCTCACCGGAGCGGCGTGCGTCGCGCTGGACCGGGCCGACCTGGCGGTGCTCGTGGTGCCGGCGGACGTGAAGGCCTGCATGGCGGCGAAGACGGTGGTCGAGCAGGCCTCGGCCCGGGGCGTGCGGCTGAAGGCGGTGGTCCGCGGCCCGGCACCGGGCGGCCTCACCGCGTCGCAGGTGGTGGAGGCGACGGGCGTTCCGCTGCTGACGACCATGCGCCCGGAGCGGAGGCTGGCCCGCGCCCTGGACAACGGCCACTTCCCCGGAACCACTCGCGGTCCACTGGCCAGGGCCGCCCGCAAAGTGGTGGCGGCCCTCCATGAGCACTGACCTGACGACCCGACGTCGGCCGTTGCACGGTCGGCTTCGTCGGTGCCTGCCACGGGTGTCCGGCTTCGGGCTTGTTGCTGTCACGGGTGGGCTTCGGTGTCGCGTTGCCGTTGCGGGATCTGCTCGTCGCTCCGTCGCCGCACGAGGCGGGCGCGTGGTTCGGCGGCAGTGGCGTCGGCGGACGGGCGTTGTGGCCGCGGGCGTCCCGGTGGTGAGCCATGAGTTGTGATCGCGGGCCCGTCGTGAAGCGGCACCCCGGGTTCCGGCCGCGTCCGGTGTTCCGGAAGTGCCGTCCCGAACTGCTGTCGGACCTCGTGCTGGCCGAGTTGTCGGCGCACTTCCCGCCCGCGCCGGGCGATCGGGTCGGCGGGCGGCGGCTGTTGGTGGAGGCGGCTCGGGAGGTCCTCGCCGGCCGGCGCACCGCCCCGGAGGAGGAGGGCGATCGTGAACGACCTCGTTGAGCGCGTCCGTCAGCGGCTGGCCAGCGGGCGGGCCGACCTGAGCTCCGCGGCCGTCGCGGCGGCGGTGCGCGGGGAAGCCGGTGGGGTGCTGGGCGACGAGGACGTCCAGCGGGCGCTCACCGTGCTGCGGCAGGAGTTCGTCGGCGCCGGGCCGCTCGAACCGCTCCTGCGCGACCCGGGCACCACCGACGTCCTGGTCACCCGGCCGGACCAGGTGTGGGTCGACGGCGTCGGCGGGCTGCGCCGGACCGACGTCTCCTTCCCCGACGAGGCGGCCGTGCGGCGGCTCGCGCAACGGCTCGCGGTGGCGGCGGGGCGGCGGCTGGACGACGCGGCGCCGTACGTGGACGGCTGGTTGCCCGGTTCCGTGCGGCTGCACGCCGTGCTGCCGCCGATCGCGCCGTTCACCTGCCTGTCGTTGCGGGTACTCCGCCCCGCGGCGCACGATCTGGCGACGTTGCAGGCCTGCGGTGCGTTCGACCGGCGGACGGCCGACCTGCTCCGCGCGATCGTGGTGGCCCGGCAGGCGTTCCTGGTCGTCGGTGGCACCGGTTCGGGCAAGACGACGCTCCTCGCCGCCCTCCTGGGCTGCGTGCCGCACCGCGAACGCGTGGTGTGCGTGGAGGACGCGGGGGAGTTGCAGCCCGACCACCCGCAGTTCGTCCGGCTGCTGGCGCGCGGCCCGAACGTCGAGGGCGCGGGCGAGGTGACGATGCGCGACCTGGTCCGGCAGGCGCTGCGGATGCGCCCGGACCGGATCGTGGTCGGGGAGGTGCGGGGCGCGGAGGTGTGCGAGCTCCTGTCTTCGCTCAACACCGGGCACGACGGCGGGGCGGGGACGTTGCACGCCAACTCGCCCGCCGAGGTGCCCGCGCGGCTGGAGGCGCTGGCCGCGCTCGGCGGCCTCGACCGGCACGCGCTGCACAGCCAACTGGCCGCGGCGGTGAAGGTCGTGCTGCACACCAGCCGGGCGGGCGACGGCACCCGGCACCTGGCGGAGATCGGGGTGCTGGAACGGCGGTCCGGTGACCTGGTCGTCCGGCCGGCCTGGCGGCGCGACGGCGGGTGGCAGGACGCGGGCGCGGTGCTCAAGTCCCTGGTGGGGTGGTCATGAGCCTCCTGCTGCTGGCGGCGGCGCTCCTGGTCCTGCCCTCGGCCGAGGCTCGCCGTCGTCTCGTCGGGCTCCGGCGCGGGCCGCGGTGGAAACCGGTGCGGCCCACCCGACCGCTCGTCGTGCTGGCGGGTGCGGCGCTGGGCATCCCGGCGGGCGTCGGCGGGGCGGTCGCGGGCGCGTTGCTGGCCGCGACGGTCTGGCGCACGTACCGCGAGACGGCCGGACAGCGTCACCGGCTGGCGGCGTCCGCGGCGCGCGCGGACGGGCTGAAGGCTTTCGTCGCGGAGTTGCGCGCCGGTGCCCACCCGGCCAAGGCCGCGCTCGGCGCGGCCGAGGACGCCGAACCGCCGGCGACCGAGGTCCTGCGCGCGATCGCGGCGACGTCGGCACGCGGCGGCGACGTGGGAGCGGCGCTCGTCGACTTCCCGGACGCGCACCAGCTGGCGCGGGCGTGGCGGCTGTCGGCGGTCCACGGCGTGCCGTTGGCGGACGTGCTGGACGCGGTCCGCCGGGACCTCGACCGGCGCACCGCGTTCGCGGGGCAGGTCCACGCCCGGATGGCCGGCCCGCGGGCGGGTGCTGCCGTCCTGGCCGGCCTGCCGCTCTTCGGGGTGGTGCTCGGTGAACTGGGTGGCGCGGGACCGCTGGCCGTCCTGACCGGCACCACGCCGGGCCAGGTGCTCCTGCTCGTCGGGGTGGCGCTGGTGTGCGCGGGGTTGCGGTGGAGCGGCCGGCTGACCAGGGAGGTGATCGCGTGAGCCTGCTCCTGCTCGCCCTGGCGGTCCTCGCCTTCCCGGCGCCGCGCAGGGCGGCGGCGAGGCTGAGACCGAGGCCCGGGCGGACGTCCGCACCGAAGCCCGGACCGCCGGACCCGTTCGCCGCCGCGGCGTCCTGGGACCTGATGGCCGCCGCCCTGCGGGCGGGCCT